>NZ_KI914618.1:103346-109402 GCF_000520475.1 Arthrobacter sp. 35/47 | reverse complement strand
CCCCCGCCACATCCCGATCTGGATCGGCGCCCCGGAAGCCAGTGCCATAGCCTTTGTGCAGCAGGGCATCGTCCCCCCGCGGCCCATGACCCACGACCTCCTCGTCAGCATTGTCGCCGCCCTCAACCACACCGTCACCGAGGTCCGCATCGTCCGTGTGGAAGACACGGTGTTCCATGCCGAGGTGGTGTTCGAGGACGGCACAGCAGTCAGTTCCCGCGCTTCCGACGCGATCGCCATCGCCCTCCGGGTTCCTTGCCCGATCTACTGTGCGCCGCAGGTCATGGAAGACACCGGCGTGGAGATCACAGAAGCGGCGGACGACGACGGCGAGACAGTCTCCCCGGAAGGGCAGGCCAATGCGGAGCGCGAGTTGAAACAGTTCCGCGAGTTCCTCGCAGACGTCGAGCCCGAGGACTTTGAAAAGTAGCCGGCGGCGACACGCTCAGATTGTTATGGTCGGCATCTTTGACCTCGGGTACCGGGCGATCTAACGTCGAAGCATACAGTTCCCATTGCACTCGCTGTAGACTCAGGGCAGTTACTCAATAAACCCCTGTGGACCTCGGCTTGTGCCACTTCCCCCCGGGAACCAGAACGAGGAGGCAACACGTGAGTCCGAAAGGCGACGCCGGTACGGGTTCCAACGCGGCCGCGACGGGTGCACCCATACCCGCCAGCGCACAGGGCCTGCTCTTCACTGAAGATCTTCCCGTACTCGATGAGGACGCGGGTTACCGCGGACCCACAGCCTGCAAGGCCGCAGGCATCACCTACCGCCAGCTCGATTACTGGGCACGCACGGGTCTCGTTGAACCGGCCGTCCGGGGTGCCTCGGGTTCAGGTTCCCAGCGGCTTTACGGATTCCGCGACATTCTGGTCCTCAAGGTGGTCAAGCGCCTGCTGGACACGGGAGTCTCGCTCCAGCAGATCCGCAGCGCGGTGGAGCACCTCCGGGAACGCGGCGTCGAGGACCTGGCGCAGATCACCCTGATGAGTGACGGCGCCAGTGTGTATGAGTGCACGTCGGCTGATGAAGTGATCGACCTCGTCCAGGGCGGGCAGGGAGTCTTTGGAATCGCCGTCGGGCGTGTCTGGCGTGAGGTTGAAGGCAGCCTCGCTGCCCTCCCGAGCGAGCACGCCGCAGATCAGGATTTCCCTGACGATGAGCTCAGCAAGCGACGGGCAGCGCGCAAGATCAGCTGATCTGGATTCACCATCAGCCGAGCCGGATCGTTGAGGTGACCAAGTTGGACAATGGTGAGCGAACCTCTGCTCACATCGGTCCGGATACCTCACTATTAGGTCCGAGTTGCTCCATTTTTACGTCCGGGTCGCTCCATTTACCGTGAAAGGCCGCGAGGTCAGCGCCGGGCCACGCGGTTGCGCATACGCCCTGAGTCCAGCAGTGCCCGGAGCAAATCGTCGAAGTATCCCGCCGCCTGCTTCGCCGATTCGCCCGGCCAGTGGTGCACCGCGTGGGCTGCGCCCTGGATCTGCTGCCAGTTGGCCTGCTCCGCGATGGTGGGGCTGAGCAACAGGTCCCCGAACATCTGCTTCATCTCGTTCAAACGGAACGCGTGCTCGTTGGATCCGGTGCGAACCCGGTTGGCCACGATCCCGGCCGGCATCAGGTTGGGTGCAAACTCATTCTTGAACAGTTCGATTGCGCGCATGGTCCGTTCGGTACCCGCGACGGAAAACAGCCCCGGCTCCGCCACCAGCAGCACACGGTTGCTCGCGGTCCAGGCCATCCGCGTGAGCCCGTTCAGCGACGGCGGGCAGTCAATCAGCACCAGCCGGTAGCCCTCAACCCGGTCGAGCAGCGTGGACAGGCGGCGCAGGTCACGCTTGCCGAGGTCGGGCCGGTCGTAAATTCCCGAGTAGGCCGAGCCCATCGCAACGTCGAGAACAGGGGCTGTGGTGCTGGAACTGCGCTTCACCGCGTTGCCCACCCAGCCGCTCGGCACGACATTCGCGGCCAGATCACCCCGACGGGCATTTTTCAGGAGCCTGCCGATGTCGATCTGGTCATTGGCCTGCACGCCGAGTCCGGTGGTGGCGTCCGCATGCGGATCAAGGTCAACAACAAGTGTGGGGATTCCGGCGGACAGGGCCGCGGATGCCAGTCCCAGGGTGACCGAGGTCTTGCCGACCCCACCTTTGAGGCTGCTGATGCTCACTACTTGCACTTGTTGAACCAATACCTATCGTTGAGATGCCACAGAACGCAGGATCTTTGTGCCCGCACACCTATTCATCATAGGTGGACCCGCAGAACGAGCGAACACGGCGCGACGGCGCGTGTGAAGCAAAGCGTTACCGGCTCATGAAGACAAATTACTGTGACCAGAAAGACCAAATGTAGGCTGGGGACGCCAAGTTCTTGTTTTATCGATCCCGCAAGAGTGCAGGAGAGCAATGTTCTCGAAGATTCTGGTAGCTAACCGCGGCGAGATCGCCATTCGTGCATTCAGGGCGGGTTATGAAATCGGCGCGAAGACTGTTGCGGTGTTCCCGCATGAGGATCGTAATTCGATTCATCGGCAGAAGGCGGACGAGGCGTACCTCATTGGTGAGGAGGGCCATCCGGTCCGTGCGTACCTTGATGTTGATGAGATTGTCCGCGTGGCCAAGGACGCGGGCTGCGACGCCATCTATCCGGGCTACGGTTTCCTGTCCGAGAACCCGAACCTCGCACGTGCTGCAGCCGACGCCGGCATCACCTTCGTGGGGCCGCCGGCCGAGGTGCTGGAGCTGGCCGGTAACAAGGTCCGTGCCCTGGAAGCTGCACGGCAGGCCGGTATCCCGGTCCTGAAGTCCTCGAAGCCGAGCGCCGACCTTGAGGAGCTCGTTGCGGCGGCGGATGAGATCGGTTTCCCGATTTTCGCCAAGGCGGTAGCGGGCGGCGGCGGACGAGGCATGCGCCGCGTGGACAAGCGGGAGAACCTGCGTGAAGCGCTCGAAGCTGCAATGCGCGAGGCTGATTCCGCGTTCGGTGACCCCACCATGTTCCTCGAGCAGGCTGTCCTGCGTCCGCGTCACATCGAGGTCCAGATCCTCGCTGACGGCGAGGGCAACGTCATGCACCTCTTCGAACGGGACTGTTCCCTCCAGCGCCGCCACCAGAAGGTCATCGAGATCGCTCCGGCGCCCAACCTGGATGAGAACATCCGGCAGGCCCTGTACCGTGACGCGGTCGCCTTCGCCAAGGCACTGAACTACGTCAACGCCGGTACCGTCGAATTCCTCGTGGACACCGTGGGCGAACGCGCCGGGCAGCACGTCTTCATCGAGATGAACCCGCGCATCCAGGTGGAGCACACGGTGACCGAGGAGGTCACCGATGTGGACCTGGTGCAGTCCCAGCTGCGGATCGCGGCGGGGGAGACACTGGCGGATCTCGGTCTGTCCCAGGACTCGGTCCGGCTGCGAGGTGCAGCCCTGCAGTCCCGGATCACCACCGAGGACCCGGCGAACGGATTCCGGCCCGATGTCGGAAAAATCACCGCCTACCGTTCCGCCGGCGGGGCGGGCGTCCGGCTGGACGGCGGCACCGTGTACGCGGGAGCCGAGATCAGCCCGCATTTCGATTCGATGCTGGTGAAGCTCACCTGCCGGGGCCGGGACTATGAGTCCGCGGTCCGCCGGGCGCGGCGTGCCCTGGCCGAGTTCCGGGTGCGCGGGGTGTCCACCAACATTTCCTTCCTGCAGGCCGTCCTCGATGACCCGGACTTCATTGCAGGCAACGTGGCCACCTCGTTCATCGACGAGCGCCCCGAACTGCTCACCGCCCGCGTTCCGGCCGATCGCGGAACTAAACTGCTGAACTGGCTGGCCGACGTCACGGTCAACAAGCCCCATGGCGAACTCACCGTCGGCATTGACCCGGCGGAGAAGCTCCCGGCGGTCACCGAGGCAGAGCAGCGTCCCGGAAGCCGTCAGCGCCTGCAGGAACTCGGGCCGGAGGGCTTCGCGGCCGAGCTGCGGGCGCAGACGGCCCTGGCCGTCACGGACACCACCTTCCGCGACGCCCACCAGTCACTGCTGGCCACCCGCGTGCGCACCCGGGATCTTGTCGCCGCGGGCAAGGCCGTGTCCGCTAAAATGCCGGACCTGCTGTCGGTGGAGGCCTGGGGCGGTGCAACCTACGACGTCGCACTGCGCTTCCTGGGTGAGGACCCGTGGGAGCGGCTCGCTGCCCTGCGCGCGGAGATGCCGAACATCTGCCTGCAGATGCTCCTGCGCGGACGCAACACCGTCGGTTACACCCCGTACCCCGAAGCGGTCACCAAGGCGTTTGTGCAGGAAGCCGCGGCCACGGGAATCGACATTTTCCGCATCTTCGACGCGCTTAACGATGTGTCGCAGATGGAGCCGGCCATCCGCGCCGTCCGCGAAACCGGCACCGCGGTCGCTGAAGTGGCGCTGTGCTACACCTCGGACATGCTGGACCCCGAGGAAAAGCTCTACACGCTGGATTACTACCTCGACCTCGCGCAGCGCATCGTCGACGCCGGGGCGCACATCCTCGCCATCAAGGACATGGCAGGCCTGCTGCGCCCGGCCGCGGCAGCCCAACTCGTCACCGCCCTGCGCGACCGGTTCGACCTGCCGGTGCACCTGCACACGCACGACACCGCCGGAGGCCAGCTGGCCACCCTTCTGGCCGCCTCCAACGCCGGAGTCGACGCCGTCGACGTCGCCAGCGCCTCACTGGCCGGTACCACCAGCCAGCCCTCGGCCTCGGCTCTGGTCGCGGCCCTTGCGCACACCGAGCGTGACACCGGCATGTCGCTGGAGAACGTCAGCTCCCTTGAGCCGTACTGGGAAGCAGTGCGCCGCGTCTACGCGCCCTTCGAGTCCGGCCTGCCCGGGCCCACCGGGCGGGTCTACCGGCATGAGATCCCCGGCGGGCAGCTCTCCAACCTCCGCCAGCAGGCCATCGCCCTGGGTCTTGGCGAGCGGTTCGAGGCGGTTGAGGACATGTACACCGCAGCGGACCGGATGCTCGGGCGCCTGGTGAAAGTCACTCCGTCCTCCAAGGTGGTCGGCGATCTCGCCCTGCAGCTCGTCGGGTCCAACGTGGAGCCGGCGGCGTTCGAGGAGAACCCGCAGAAGTACGACATCCCGGACTCCGTGATCGGTTTCCTCAGCGGCGAACTCGGCGACCCTCCCGGAGGATGGCCGGAACCGTTCCGCACCAAGGCTCTTCAGGGCCGCACCGTCAAGGTCCGTGACGCTGAGCTCAGCGCCGAGGACCAGCAGGCACTGGACGGCGACTCCGCGACCCGCCGTGCCACGCTCAACCGGCTGCTCTTCGAGGGTCCCACCAGGGACTTCCAGACCACCCGCCACACCTTCGGCGACGTCTCCGTCCTGGACACCCGCGACTACCTGTACGGGCTGCAGCAGGGTAGCGAGCACGTCATCCAGCTCGAAAAGGGTGTCCGTCTCATCGCGACCCTCGAAGCGGTCTCGGACGCCGATGAACGCGGCATGCGCACGGTCATGTGCACGCTGAACGGGCAGATGCGCCCCGTCGTCGTGCGGGACCGCAGTGTCCACACCGACGTGAAGGCAGCCGAGAAGGCCGACCCGGCGCAGCCGGGCCACGTCGCCGCGCCGTTCGCCGGGGCAGTGACCCTCGGCGTAGCCGAAGGCGACACCGTGCAGGCCGGTGACACCGTGGCAACCATCGAAGCAATGAAGATGGAAGCCGGCATCACCACCACGGTGGGCGGAACCGTCAAGCGGCTGGCCATCGGCGCCGTCGAACAGGTGCAGGGCGGGGACCTCCTCCTGGTGATCGACCCCTCCTGACGTGCGCCTGCGCTAAGGTGATGCAGAATCCACCTGCAGCTCCTTGCTGCGGGCGTCAGGCGAGCGTGAGGAATCATGGCGAACGAGAAGAACCCCTCAGATCAGTCCGCGGATGCCAGCGGGGTCCCTGCGGACCCCGCTGAAACCGGGCCTGCGCAGGATCAGCCCGGCGCTGAACCTGGGCAGAGCGGGGAGCGGGATGAAGCAGCGGCGGGGTCCGCCAAGGACCCGGC
>NZ_KI914618.1:102578-103246 GCF_000520475.1 Arthrobacter sp. 35/47 | reverse complement strand
CGGCAGCCGATGCGCCGGCGGAGTACACGATGAGCTCAGAGGCGGACGCCGTAGATCCTGAGGACCGCGGGGACTCCGGCGTGTCCGGCTCCCCGATGGTCCAGGCTCCGATGCCGGACCGGCTCCCGCACATCGGGATAACGCCGGCCGGCGAGGGCCAACATCCGGGACAGCATCCGGCTGATCCTGCCGATCTCACGCTCGCCGACAGTGATGTCAGGCTTACCGGGGACGACGAAGCCACAGGGTGGCAACCGTCAGGCGGACGTGCGGAGCCTGCGCCGGAGCCTCAGGAGCAGGCACCGGCGGTTCCCGACCGTAGCGCCCGCCGCACCAGGGAGGAGGGCCCCGAGCCGGCCTCGTCCCTGCTCAGAGGCGGACGCCGTAGATCCTGAGGACCGCGGGGACTCCGGCGTGTCCGGCTCCCCGATGGTCCAGGCTCCGATGCCGGACCGGCTCCCGCACATCGGGATAACGCCGGCCGGCGAGGGCCAACATCCGGGACAGCATCCGGCTGATCCTGCCGATCTCACGCTCGCCGACAGTGATGTCAGGCTTACCGGGGACGACGAAGCCACAGGGTGGCAACCGTCAGGCGGACGTGCGGAGCCTGCGCCGGAGCCTCAGGAGCAGGCACCGGCGGTTCCCGACCGTAGCGCCCGCCGCAC
>NZ_KI914618.1:91092-102478 GCF_000520475.1 Arthrobacter sp. 35/47 | reverse complement strand
GTCCCTGACAGCGGACCGGCTCCTGACGTCGCAGCAGCGCCAGCCCATCGGGGGATGGCGGCTGTGGCTGTATAAGGCGACTTTCGGCTACGTGAATCTGGGCGATTCCGACGCCGTGCGGATCCGTCGTGCGCTCGAGCACCGGGTGGGCGTGCGGCTGGGGGAGCGGACCCGCTATGTTCCGGTGCTGTCCCGGAAGGGAGGGGTCGGCAAAACCACAGTGACCACCCTGCTGGGAATGGTGCTGGCGGATATCCGCGAGGACCGGATCATCGCGATGGATGCCAACCCGGACCGGGGAACCCTCTCAGACCGGTCACCGGGCAAGGCCGAATTCACGGCGCGCCAGCTCGTGCAGAACCGGTTCATGGTGGACTCCTTCGCCCAGCTCTCCAGCTACGTCGCCCGCGACGGGTCCCGCCTACATGTGCTTGCGTCGGATACGGACCCCACCATTGCGCAGGCCTTCGACGACGCCGATTACCGCGCCGTCACGGACATCCTCGGCAGGTACTACTCCATCGTCCTCACCGACTCCGGCACCGGAATGGTGCACTCGGTCATGAAGGGCACGCTGGAGAAGGCCGACGCCGTCGTGCTTGTTTCCGGCGGCAGCGTCGACGAGGCGCGCCTCGCCTCGGAGACCCTGTCCTGGCTTGAAGCGCACGGCCGCCACGACCTGGTGGCGAAGGCGATCGTGGTCGTCAACATGTCATCGGGCAACCGCACCGAGGTCAACGTCAACGAGATCGAGGAACACTTCCGGTCCCGGGTGAGCACCGTGGTGCGGATACCCTATGACCGCCACCTCGCCGAGGGATCCCGCGTTGACCTCGCCAAGCTGCAGCCGAAAACCCGGGACGCCGTCGTGGAGCTGGCGGCGCTTGTCGTGGATCAGCTGCACTGATCCGTGGTTCACTACGATCTGGCGATCATCGGCTCAGGCTCCGGCAACACGCTCATCACGCCCGAGTGGGACAACAGGAAGGTCGCCATCATTGAGGGCGGGACGTTCGGCGGAACGTGCCTGAACGTAGGATGCATCCCCACCAAGATGCTCGTATACCCGGCGGAGCTTGCCCGGGCCGCTGACGACGCCGGCCGCCTCGGCGTCGACCTGCAGCACACCGGGACCCGCTGGGCGGACCTGAGGGACCGCATCTTCACCCGCATCGACAGCATCTCGGAAGCGGGACGGGCGTACCGGGCAGATGAACTGCAGCACGTGGACCTGTACGAGGAAGAGGCCCGGTTCACGGCGGACCGCACGCTGGTCACCGCCTCCGGCGCTGTCATCACCGCTGATCAGGTGGTGATTGCCGCTGGCTCCCGTCCCGTGGTGCCGGGTATCCCCGGACTGGACCTGCCGCAGGTGCACACGTCGGACACCGTGATGAGGCTGGACGAACAACCGCGACGCATGCTGATCATCGGCGGCGGATACATCGCGGCCGAGTTTGCGCACGTCTTCTCCGCCCTCGGCACCGACGTCACTCTCGCGGTCCGGTCCGGGCAGCTGCTGCGCTCACTTGACCACACGATGTCTGAACGCTTCACGGAGCGCGCGCAATCGCAATGGACGGTGCTGACGGGCCGTCAGGTGACCCGGGTGGACAGCAACGCGGACGGGTCGGTCACAGCCACGGTGGTGGCGACGGACGGCGGGGAATCGAAAGTCGGAGCCGACGTCGTGCTCGTCGCTACCGGAAGGACACCGAACAGCGACCGGGTGGGTGCGCTGGAAGCCGGTTTCGATCTGACGACCGACGGCAGGATCGCAGTCGATGCGTTCCAGCGCGTCACCAGGAAGGGTGAACCCGTCCCCGGTCTCTGGGCGCTCGGCGATATCTCGAGCCCCTTCCAGCTCAAGCACGTCGCCAATCATGAAGCCAGAGTGGTTTCACACAACCTGCTGCACCCGGATGCCCTGCACGCCAGCGACCATCGCTACGTACCCGCCGCCGTGTTCACCAGACCCCAGATAGCGACGGTGGGGCTCACTGAGGAACAGGCCCTGGAACGGGCGGAAAAGACCGGCTCGCGTGTTGCGGTGGCGGTCCAGCAGTACGGGTCAACGGCGTACGGCTGGGCCATGGAGGACACCACGGGAATCGTGAAGATCCTCGCCGAAGAAGACACCGGAACCATCCTCGGCGCGCACATCATGGGACACGAAGCCTCAAACCTCATCCAGCCCCTCATCCAGGCGATGCACTTTGGCCTTGACGCCTTCACCATGGCCCGCGGACAGTACTGGATTCATCCGGCACTGGCCGAGGTGGTGGAGAACGCCCTGCTTTCGCTGCGGGCGCCCTCCACCTGACCCGTCAGGCGGGTTGCGGGCGCGGGTGTGAGTAGATCTCCTCGACCACCGCTGAGTAGTCCTTGAGGACCTGCGCGCGCTTGATCTTCATGGACGGCGTGAGGTGGCCGCTGGCCTCGGTGAAGTCCTGCTCAACGATGCGGAACACCTTGATGGCTTCAGCCTGGGACACCGACTCATTGGCGGAATCGATCAGCGCCTGGATTTCCGCCTGGACCGCGGAATGCCGTGCTGCCTCAGCCATGGTGGTTTCAGCGGGGAGGTTATGCCGCTCAAGCCAGCCGGGCAGCGCCTCCTCGTCCAGGGTGATCAACGCGGAGATGTACGGTCGCTGGTCGCCGACCACAACGCACTGCGAGACCAGGGCATTGGCCCTGATCATGTCCTCCAGCTGCGCCGGGATGACGTTCTTCCCGCCGGCGGTCACAATGATTTCCTTCTTGCGCCCGGTGATGCTGAGGAAACCGTCCTCGTCGAGCTGGCCGATGTCGCCGGTGTGGAACCAGCCGTTCGTGAAGGCTTCCTCCGTGAGGTCGGGGCGCTTGAAGTAGCCCTTCAGCACGCAGACTCCCTTGGCGAGAATCTCGCCGTCGTCTGCGATCCTGACCGCATTGCCGGGAAGCGGAGCGCCCACCGTACCGATTTTGATCTTCTGCGGCGTGTTGACCGAGATGGGTGCGGTGGTCTCGGTCAACCCGTAGCCTTCGAGCACCATGAGGCCGATGCCGTGGAAGAAGTGGCCGAGACGGTCGCCGAGCGGGGCACCGCCGGAGACGGCATGCTGTACCCGGCCACCCATCGCGGTGCGGATCTTGCCGTACAGCAGCTTGTCGAAGATGGCGTGCTTGACCTTGAGGCCGAGGGGCACTTTACCTGCCTGGTCAGCCTTCGACCAGGCGATCGCCGTATCGGCTCCGGCGTGGAAGATCTTGCCCTTGCCGGCGTCTTCAGCCTTGAGCATCGAGTTGTTGTAGACCTTCTCGAAGACGCGGGGGACGGCCAGAATGAAGGTCGGCTTGTAGCTCTGCAGATCCGGCAGCAGGTTCTTCACATCCGGGGTATGCGCAACGGTGGCGCCGGCGGCGACGCACAGTACCGAGATGAAGCGGGCAAAGACGTGGGCGAGCGGCAGGAACATGATGGTCTGCGCACCCTCGTGGGCAACTTCCGGCAGCGACGCGGCAGCGTTCTCCGACAGTTCAACGAAGTTGCCGTGCGTGAGCTCGCACCCCTTCGGCTTTCCGGTGGTGCCCGAGGTGTAGATGATGGTCGCAACATCATCCAGGCCTGCGATCAGGCGGCGTTCCTCGAGTGCCGCGTCATCAATGCCGGTGCCGGCTGCCCGCAGTGTGTCCAGCCCATCACCGTCGAACTGCCATACGTCGCGGAACGCATTCAGGTTCTCGGAGGCCACAGCCTGGCGCACCACGTTTTCGTGTCGGCCGGATTCAACGAAGGCAGCGACCGCCCCGGAATCCCCAAGAATCCAGGCGACCTGAGATGGGGAGGAGGTTTCATATACAGGGACGGAGACGGCGCCCGCAAACCAGACGGCGAAATCCACGAGCGCCCATTCATACCGGGTGCGCGCCATGATCGCCACGCGATCACCCGCGCCCACCCCCGATGCCATGAGACCTTTGGCGATCCGGCGAACATCCGCAAGGAAATCAGTTGCGCGGATATCGGACCATTGCCCGGAGGCATCTTTGGTGGCAAACAGGGCAGGATTGCTGGCCTTCTCGGCCTGCTTGACCACCAGGTGGGTGGTGTTGCTGTCCCGGGGGACCTGCACCTTGGCCGGAACGCTGAATTCGCGCACGGGAATCTCCTTTGATCTTTGTCACATCCTGTGAGACGTCTTTAGCCTATAGGTTTTCCCGGACGTTCTTACCGTCCAGTAATGTACGAATCAGTAACGGTGAATCCGTTACAGTCAGCGCGGCACAGCTCCAGAACGACGGCGGGAGGCCGGCACCCATGCATCCGGAACCGCAAGAGGGCGCCACAGGGGGTGGACGGCTCCGCGGTGGGAACCGGCGGCTGGGGATGCCGCAGGCACCGTACCCTCGCCCTGCACCGAGGCCCCTGCGCTCCCGGGGCCTCGCAATCGGCATCGACATCGGCGGCACCAAAGTGGCTGCCGGCGTCGTGGATCCCTATGGCACCATCGTCGCGTCCGCGCGGAGGGAAACGCCCGGGCAGGACGCGCGCGCGGTGGAAGCAGTGATCGTGGACCTGGTGGGCGAGCTCGGGCGCGGCCGGCGTATCCGGTCGGTCGGAATCGGGGCGGCCGGGTGGATGGACCTGGACAACGGGACCGTGCTTTTCAGCCCCCACCTCGCCTGGCGCAATGAACCGCTGCGGGCCAATCTCGAGAAGGCCCTCCGACGGCGGGTGACTGTCCTCAATGACGCTGATGCTGCTGCGTGGGCGGAATGGCGGTTCGGTGCCGGCCGCGGAGAGCCGCGGCTTGTGCTCATCACGCTGGGCACGGGGATCGGCGGGGCGATGATCATGGACGGCGTTCTCGAACGCGGCCGCCACGGCGTCGCGGGGGAGTTCGGCCACCAGATCATCGTGCCCAACGGGCACCGCTGCGAGTGCGGCAACCGCGGCTGCTGGGAGCAGTACGCCTCGGGCAACGCGCTCGGCCGGGAGGCCCGGGAACTAGCCACCGCCAACTCGCCGGTCGCGCAGACCCTGCTCCAGGAGGTGGGCGGCGATGTCGAGGCCATCACCGGTGCGGTGGTCACCCGGTTGGCGCTGCGGGGCGATCCCGTGTGCCGGGAACTGATTGACGACGTCGGACAGTGGCTTGGCCTCGGCCTGGCCAACCTCGGCGCGGCGCTGGACCCCGGGACCTTCGTGATCGGCGGGGGACTGGGAGCGGCCGGCACGCTGCTGATCGATCCCGCTCGGCGCGCCTTCGAACGCAACCTGACAGGGCGGGGGTTCCGGCCCGCGGCGACCATCACCGCCGCCGCGCTGGGACCGGATGCCGGGCTGGTCGGTGCTGCGGACCTCTCCCGGATCAGGTACCGGCCGCTGCTGGGCAGGGCCTACGGCACCATGCCGTCGGGCCGCTTCAGCGACCGACGCTGACGCGCCGGCAAGGGATTAGACCGCAGCGCCGTCGTCGTCGTAATCGCGGGTCTTGGGGAGGCGGAAAATCAGGAAGGTCACGCTCGCCAGGAAGATCGCGACGATACCCAACATCACCGTTGTCGAGGCCGCGCGCCAGAACATGGCAATCAGCACCAGCGCTACAGGACCGCCTACCGCGCCCAGCCAGGCGAGGACCACCAGCGGATCCCCGACGCCCAGGGCAGGGGGCTCAGGCGGCTGGAAGGATCCGTCTTCCTCGTCTACAGGCGCCGTGTAGTCCCGGGGGCCGGCGGGGGCCTGGACGGGCTGGCCTTCGAAGATCGCCCGCACACGCTCCTCGGCGGAGGGCGCCGGGTCGGAAGCCGGACGCTCGGGCAGCTCACTGCTGGGCGTTTCTTCCAGGCGGGCGACGAGGTCCTGCCAGACCGCGTCGTCGGTGGACTCGTTCGGATCCTGGGCTCGGGGACTCATGCGGTGGTACCTGCCGTCACGTGCTCGATGAATGCTGCGGAGCGCTCGAAGATGAGCTCCTGGTCGTGGTCCATGGTGGCCACGTGGTAACTGTTCTCCAACCGTATTATCTCCAAGTCTGCACTCCCGATGCGCCGCTGTAGAACTTCGAGGCTGCTTTCGGGAACAACCCGGTCAGTGTTGGAGCGGAATACCAGGATAGGAGCGGTCACCTGGGGGAGGCGGTCGGTGGTGTCACGGAAGAGCTGCGCGAGCTGGTGCACAGCCGAGACGGGCGTACGGGCATACGCGCGCTCGTCCACGCCCTCCTTCCGGATGTCATTGCCGATCGACGGGACGGTTCTGAGCAGGTACTTCAGCACGCCCACATAGCGTGCGCGCGGATCGGCGATGGTGAGCCCTGGATTGACGACGACGACGCCAGCCACCGGTTCCAGCGCGGCGAGCCGCAGGGCGAGGGCACCGCCCATCGACAGCCCTGCCACCACCACGGCGTCGGTTTCCCGCGCAAGTTCCCGGTAGGAGGTTTCGACTCCCTCATACCAGCGCTCCCATGGTGTCCTCGCGAGCTCCTGCCACGTGGTGCCGTGCCCGGCCAGCACGGGAAGCCGTACGGCGAATCCCCGGTCCGCGAGGTAGCGCGCCCATTCGATCATGCTCGCCGGCGAACCTGTGAAGCCGTGGCTGAGGATCACCCCGGTGCGCGCGCGGCTCCCGGAACCGCTGGAGGAGAACGCTGCCAGAGCGGGATCGACGGTCATGGTTCCAATGGTGTCACCGTGTCCGGCGCACTGCCAGTGACGCACGCGCACACACCGCCGCCCGTAGAGTAGTGTTCCAAGAACCCCACTCAGGAAGGCTGGCAGAGTGTTCTACTGGATCATGAAGCGGATCTTTATCGGTCCACTTGTGAATCTCCTCTTCAGGCCCTGGGTCAAGGGCCTGGACAACATTCCGGCAACCGGTGCGGCTGTAATTGTCAGCAACCATCTGTCGTTCTCGGATTCGATCTTCCTGCCCCTTGCGGTGCCGCGGCCGGTGATCTTCCTCGCCAAATCCGAGTACTTCACCGGAAAGGGACTGAAGG
The DNA here is from genome assembly GCF_000520475.1 of Arthrobacter sp. 35/47. Taxonomy (NCBI): domain Bacteria; kingdom Bacillati; phylum Actinomycetota; class Actinomycetes; order Micrococcales; family Micrococcaceae; genus Arthrobacter; species Arthrobacter sp. 35/47. Next base: position 95,489 of record NZ_KI914618.1, on the reverse strand, counting down.
GAAAGCTGACCGCCACCTTCTTCCGGCTGACCAACCAGCTGCCGATGGACCGTTCCGGCGGCGCGGCGTCGGCAACCTCGCTCTCGGCGGGCGAGGAAATCCTGAAGTCGGGCGGAATCCTGGGCATCTATCCCGAGGGAACCCGCAGCCCCGACGGCAGGCTCTACCGGGGAAAGACCGGCGTCGCAAAGTTGATCCTCGCAACGGGAGTGCCCGTCATCCCCGTAGCCATGATCGGAACGGACAAGGTCCAGCCGATCGGCCGGCGGATCCCGAACATCCGTCGCGTCGGCATCATTGTCGGAGAACCGATGGACTTCCGGCGCTATGCCGGCATGGGCGACGACCGCTTCATCCAACGCTCTGTCACCGATGAGATCATGTACGCCCTGATGAGGCTGTCCGGCCAGGAGTATGTGGACGTCTACGCGAGCAGCGTGAAGGAACGGCTCGCAAGTGCCAAAACGGCAGGCAAGAAAGCCGGAAAGAAGCCGGAACGCGCCGCAGACCCTCTCCGGCAGGCAGCCGTCCGGCTGGAAGGCTCCACGCCGGCGAATCCCGTTCCGCCGTCGTCGGACACTTCGCTGCCGCCGAGCGTCGAGGGCCCGTTGCCCGGTGAAGTGCGGATCATCGGGCGGGAAACCGGTGGGGGCGCCCGCGGCGGCCAGGAGCCGGCCTCTGCCTCCGGACAAAGCCGGAAGAAGCACGACGACGGACCCAGCAGCCGGGCTATGTGACCAACCCGCGCCGCTGGATGACCGGGGGAGTCCGCCGTCGTCAGCTGTTGCCATTAGGCTTAACGGGTGACCGAATCAACCGTGACCTCCGCACCCTCAGCAGCCGCACCCAACCACGGGCTGGACAACTGGCGGGAGCTTGCCATCTCCCAGCAGCCCAGCTGGCAGGATGCCGCGGTGCACCGGTCCTCCCTCCAGGAGCTGTCCACGCTGCCGCCGCTGGTGTTCGCCGGCGAGGTCGATGTGCTTCGCGAGAGGCTCGCCTCAGCTGCCCAGGGGAAAGCGTTCCTCCTCCAGGGAGGCGACTGCGCTGAGACCTTCGACGGCGCCACCGCCGACAAGATCAGCGCCCGCGTAAAGACAATCCTGCAGATGGCCGTAGTGCTCACCTACGGGGCCTCGCTGCCCGTCATCAAGATGGGCCGCATGGCCGGGCAGTTCGCCAAGCCGCGCTCATCGAATGACGAGACCCGTGAAGGCGTGACACTGCCCGCCTACCGCGGCGACATGGTGAACGGATATGAATTCACTCCGGAGAGCCGCGGTCATGACGCCTCCCGGATGGTCCGGGCCTACCACACGTCGGCCTCCACGCTTAACCTTATCCGGGCGTTCACGCAGGGCGGTTTCGCGGACCTGCGCCTGGTGCATCACTGGAACAAGGGTTTTACGGCCAACCCGGCGCACTCCCGTTATGAATCACTGGCACGGGAGATCGACCGCGCCGTCCGGTTCATGGAGGCCTGCGGCGCTGACTTCGACGCGCTGACGCGGGTCGAGTTCTTTGCCAGCCATGAGGCACTGCTGCTCGAGTACGAGCGGGCCCTGACCCGGACCGACTCGCGCACCGGGCTGCCCTACGACACATCCGCACATTTCCTCTGGATCGGTGAGCGCACCCGCGACATTGACGGCGCGCACATCGATTTCCTGTCCCGTGTCCGTAACCCGATCGGCGTCAAGCTCGGTCCGGGCACCTCACCGGATGACGCCCTGGCACTGATCGACAAGCTGGATCCCAACCGCGAACCCGGCCGCCTCACGTTCATCACCCGGATGGGCGCCAAGAACATCCGCGAGAAGCTGCCGAACCTTGTCTCCCGGGTGACTGACTCAGGTGCGCAGGTCCTGTGGGTCACCGATCCGATGCACGGCAATACCGTCACCTCCCCGAACGGCTACAAGACCCGCAACTTCGACGACGTCATGGATGAAGTACGCGGTTTCTTCGAGGTTCACAATGAACTGGGGACGTTCCCGGGCGGCCTGCACGTGGAAATGACCGGCGACGACGTCGCGGAATGCCTCGGCGGGGCCGACCCCATTGACCAGGAAGCGTTCCTGGACCGCTATGAGTCGGTCTGCGATCCGAGGCTGAACCACATGCAGTCCCTGGAGATGGCCTTCCTCGTGGCCGGGGCGCTTTCCCGGCGCTGATTCCGGCGATCCCGGCGCGCGGGCTCACTCCCGCCCCCGGTGCGCAGGCGCTCGTTCTCAGGTCACCGTGATGGTGACCGTCGACCCTTCGGGGTGTTCGCCCGTGAGATCCTGACCGGCCACAAGTCCCAGCACCGGCCTGCCGAACGCGTACTCAACCTCGACGGTGAACCCGGCCTCTTCCAGCGCCGCGACTGCGTCCGCCTCGGAATCGGAGAACACGTCCGGCACGGGGAGGATGCGGGGCCCGGCGGAGATGCTCAGTGTGACCGATTCACCCGGGCGCAGCTGGCCACCGGCGGGGCTTTGGGTCAGCACTGATCCTGCAGGCACGGTGATGTCGTTCACCGGCTCGGGCGAGACGGCTGCAGTAAGGCCGGCGCTTTCGAGCGCGCTGACAGCCTCCTCTTCAGGCAGCCCGACGACGGAGGGCACGTCGACCGGCTCGGGGCCCTGGGAAACCACCAGGCCAACCGGGGTGCCGGCCGGAATCGCTTCACCGACGGCCGGATTGGTCGCGATGACCTCGCCGTCCGGAACGGTGCCGCTGAACTGGCGCGACACCTCTCCGACGTCGAAGCCCGCTGCCACCAGGGTGGCAGCCGCCGTTGCTTCGGCGAGGCCGGCGACCTCGGGCACATCAAAGAGCTCGGGTCCCAGCGACACGAGCAGCTGGATTTCTTCCCACGGACGGACGGACGCCGATCCCCGCGGCTCGCTGGCAATGACAAGGCCCTCGGCAACCGAATCGGAGTGAACCTGCTCGGCGGTGGACGACAGGCCAGCCTGCGTGAGCATCGCCTGCGCAGCACTGACCGGGCGGCTGGAGACATCCGGGACCGCGACCAGGGCTCCGGGGCCGACACCGAAGAACCACCCTGCTGCTGCAGCCAGCAGGGCAAGCATCGTCAGCAGGAGAACAAGGAGGATGTTGCGGCGTCGTGCATTGCCCGACCGCAACGACTTTTCCGGACGCTGCGCAGCCTTCGCCTGCTCCTTCCGGTGGGCCTTGAACTCCCGCGCTGCGAGCTTCTCGCGCGCAGCCGCGTCCAGTTGCCGCTCCGGCATCGATCCAGCGACCGGCGTGGAACCCAGTACGGTTGTGGGGTTGGAACCTCCGAGCACGGTGGTCGGGGAGCCTTGCGCGCCGAGAATCTCCGTTGGGTAGGAGGGTGGCCGCCCCACCACTTCGGTGGAACCTGCCGTTCCCAGCACCTCTGAGGCATGGTGGCTGTGCCCATCGCCGGAAGAATCGGCTGCGGTCCCGGGGCGGGCGGCGGGCGGGCGTTGCCGGTCCCGGCCAAAATCGAGTTCGGCGTCGCTCAGGGTGGTGCGGATGTGCCGCAGCTCCCCAAGCAGGGCGTTCCCGTCGATGGGACGTTCCTCCGGATCCACGGCCGTGCACCAGAGCACCAGCTCGTCAAGATCCTGGGCCAGTCCCGGAACAGCGGTCGAGGGAGCGGGCACCCGGGAATTCACGTGCTGAAACGCAATCTGGATCGGCGCCTCACCCTGGTAGGGCTGGGCGCCGGTGAGAAGCTCGAAGAGCATGATGCCCGCTGAGTAGATGTCGCTGCGGGCATCAGCGGCGCCCCCAGTGACCAGCTCAGGCGGCAGATAGGCGGCCGTACCCACCAGCGTGCCCGTGTTGGTGCCGGCAGAGACTGCACGCGCCAGCCCGAAGTCGGCGATCTTGATGCCGCCGGACTCGGCAAGCAGCACATTCTCGGGCTTCACGTCGCGGTGGATGAGCCCGGCCTCATGTGCCGCACCCAGACCCTCGATCACGGGGTCAAGCATTGCGAGGGCCTGCCGGGGAGTGAGGCGGCCCCGCTCCCGGAGCAGGTCCCGGAGGGTCTTGCCCGGCACGTACTCCATGACCAGGTAGGCCACGCCGTGTTCCGGCCCATCCTCCACGCCCTGGTCCAGCACACCCACTACATGCGGGTGGGAGAGCCGGGCAGCGGACTTCGCCTCGCGCTCAAACCGTTCAAGGAAGTGCCGGTCCTCGGCCAGGTGCGGATACAGCACCTTCAGGGCCACATCCCGTTCAAGGCGCTGGTCGGTGGCCAGATAGACGGTGGACATGCCGCCGCGGGCAAGCCGTGAACGGACGTGGTACCGACCGTCCACAACGGTGTCCACCAGTGAGTCATTCCGCCGCTCGCGCACTCTTCGATACTAAGTGAAACGGCGGCCGACGCCCGGACCAACACAGGTCAG
>NZ_KI914618.1:82018-90992 GCF_000520475.1 Arthrobacter sp. 35/47 | reverse complement strand
AACACAGGTCAGTGGGCGTCGGCCGCCGTCTGTCAGCGGATGCCGTGGTTTAGCGGAAGTTCTTCTGGTGAGCCTTGATGGCCGCCACGTAGTTCTTGGTGTCCGCGAACATTCCGTGGGTCTTTACCGAGTACTGGCCCTGGTAGTAGGAAGCGATCGCTATGTCCAGGTTGGGGCTGGAGCGGATGAGGGCCTTGATGATGGCCACCCCCGCGGTGGCATTGTCATAGGGGTCCAGGAGGTTGAGCTTCCGCCCCACGAGGTCAGAGGCCCACTCACCGGACATCGGAATCACCTGCATTGCGCCGATGGCGTTCGCCGGGGAAACCGCACGCTGGTTGAAACCGGACTCCTGGTAGGAGAATGCGAGTGCCAGGCTCGGGTCGACGCCCATCTTGCGGGCCGTGTCTGCGACGATCGCCTTCATCTGGGCCTGCGAGGGAGCGGGAAGATTGTTCAGCGTGTGCTTGTTCTTGTTCGCCTCTGCCACGACCGCATCCGGGTAGGTGTAGTGCAGGAACGTCGACGGCACCAGATCAGCCGGCTTCTCCCCGGATGAGGTCTTGGATCCGCCGGGGATGGTCAGTTTCTTGCCCGGGAAGATGATTGTTGTGGCACTGAGCTTGTTGGCGGAGAGCAGCGCGCTGAGACTGATGCCGTGCTTCGCGGCGATGGCGCCGAGAGTGTCTCCGGCCTTGATGGTGTAGGTGCCGCCGGCCGGTGCTGCGGACGGCTTGGGCGCGGGCTTTGGGCTGGTCTGGACCGCTACGCTCGATCCGCCGCCCAGCTTGATCTTCTGGCCGGGGTGGATGATCGAGCTCATCGACAGGCCATTGGCCGCCAGGACCGTTCCAAGGCTGACGTTATGGCGTGCCGCGATGGCGCCGAGAGTATCTCCGGCCTTGACGGTGTAGGTGGCACCGGAGGAAGGTGCTGCAGGCTTCGGTGCGGCAGCCTTGGGTGCCGGCGCGGGCGCCGCCGCTGAACCGGAGATCCTGATCTTCTGGCCCGGGTGGATGACCGAAGACATCGAGAGACCGTTTGCCTTAAGCACCGAGGAAAGGCTCACCCCGTGGCGGGCAGAAATTGCGCCGAGGGTGTCGCCGGCCTTCACCGTGTACGTGGCCGACTGTGGAGCGGGAGCGGCCTTCCTGGCCGGGGACGCCTGTGCGGTAGCGCCTAAGAGCTTGAGTTTCTGGCCGGGATGGATGATCGAAGTGGTCTTCAGCCCGTTGGCTTTGAGCACCGCATGCATGTCCACACCATGGCGGGCGGCAATACCGCTGACGGTATCGCCCGGACGCACAACGTAGGTCGAGGGTGTGCTCCGCATGGGCACGACCCGCGGCACCTGCGCAGCCACCAGGGACGCCGGAATGAAGGCGGAGGTCGAGCCGGAGGCCGCGGGGACTGTCTTGAGCGGCTGGTAGGAGACCTGGCCGGGTGCCGGTGCTGCCGCAGCCGGAGCAGCCAGGGCAACCGAGGAGAGTACGACGGCGGGAATTGCGGCAGAGGTAACCGCGATACCTATTCCACGGTTCCTGAAAGGCGTCGTGCTGGCGGCCGGCACGTTCAGCGGCGATGAAGGGCGCTGGGCGGTCATGGTTGGTCCTCGTCTGTGTTGGCGGGGCTTGCCCGCATGGCAGGGCGAGGAGCGCAGCCTATGCCGTCGTGATCCCCGAACCCCATGGTGCAGTTGATACGCAAGTTGTTAGTGTTACTTGTGTGACTTATGTGAATCTACACCATGAGGTAGATACCACAACAGCTCAGAAAGTCTCAGTATTTGCGCAGGATTGGTGTGTCGCGGAGGCGGCGTACAAAAGATCGGTCCCAGGTGGAGTTGCAGGAAGCAGGCATGGCACGCTTAAGGCGTGAATACACTGGAGAATCTCGTGGGCGATTGGCTCCCACTTCCCGATGTCGCCGAGGCGCTCGGCCTGTCCATCACCAAGGTCCACGGGCTGATCAATGAGCGGGCACTGGTGGCGGTGCGGATTACCGACAGGGGAATACGGTCCGTACCCGCTGAGTTCATCACCGACGGGCACGTGCTGGACAGCCTCAAGGGGACGGTCGCGGTACTCGGCGATTCGGGGTTTTCCGACGAGGAGATCATCCGCTGGCTCTTCACGGAAGACGAGTCGCTTCCGGGCCGTCCCATCGATGCATTAAAGCAGGGGCGCAAGACGGAGATCCGCCGTCGTGCCCAGGCAATGGCCTGGTAGCAGCGACTCAGGCAACCCGCGTAACCGCGGCGTCGGCCAGGGAGTAAAGCGCCTCCCTGCAGACTGCGTCCAGTGGAAGGGCTTCGAGGGCTTCATAGCCCGCGCGGGCACGCTCTTCAATGAGCAACTCCACCTCTTCCCTGGCCCCCGTCGCATCGATGATGTCGCGCAGACGGCGAATGTCATCCTCGCTGAGCCCGTCGCGGCCGAGCCCGGCGTTCAGCAGCTCGGCCTGATCGTTGCCGGCCGCCTTCAGGGCTTTGGCCACCAGTACTGTCCGCTTACCCTCCCGCAGGTCGTCACCGGCGGGTTTCCCGGTCACCGCCGGATCGCCGTACACGCCCAGCAGGTCGTCCCGCAACTGGAACGCTTCCCCCAGGGGCAGTGCAAAGGCGGAATAGCCGGCGAGCAGCGAGGCAGGTGCACCCGCCAATGCACCGCCGATGCACAGTGGATGCTCGGTGGAGTACTTGGCCGACTTGAAGCGCACGATGCTCAGTGCGCGCTCCGTCGCTTCGCCGGGATCCCGTCCTGGACCCACTGCCTCCTCCAGGAGGTCAAGGTACTGGCCGGCCATGACCTCGGTGCGCATCCGGTTGAAGATGGCGCGGGCTCCGGCGATTCTCTCCGGGCTTCCGGGGACGGAGGCGAAGGCCTCCTCGCTCAGCGACAGGCACAGGTCGCCGGCGAGGATTGCAGCTCCTGCACCGAACCGTTCCGCGTCCAGGCGCCAGCCGCCGTCGTCGTGGTGTTTTTCAAACTGTTTATGCACACTCGGTGCGCCCCGCCGGAGGTCGGAGCGGTCAATGATGTCGTCATGCACGAGGGCGGCGGCCTGGAAGAGCTCCAGCGACATGCCCGCGATGACGACGCCGGCATCCTCGGCCGCGCCACCTGCTGCCCGCCAGCCCCAGTAGCAGAGGAGCGGCCGCATTTTCTTTCCGCCGGCTGCCAGCCGCTCGATCGCGTCAACCAGCACCACGCCGTCGTCCGACACCGTCCGGATCAGGGCGCGCTGTGCCGCGAGAAAGCTTCGGGTTGTCTCGCCAAGGGACTTCCGGAAGCGGTCCTCCTCATCCTCGACACCGGTGGAAGGAGCGGCAGTTCCGTCAGTCATAGGGCCAGTCTAGGCGTTTGCCGGTCCGGCCAGCCCGGCGTCACGCCCGGTGCTGCCTGCGGTGCAGCGCGGCCGCCGACTGTCGGGATCACGGCGCAGTAGGATGGTCTGCATGCCCGTCCGTTCCGACCTCGCGGGAATCGAGGACGCGGAATGCACCATCCTCCACGTGGACATGGACGCCTTTTACGTGTCGGTGGAACTGCTCTCCCGGCCTGATCTTCGCGGCAGGGCGGTCATCGCCGGGTCGCCTTCCGGGCGGTCGGTGGTGCTCTCGGCCTCGTATGAGGCGCGGCGGTTCGGTGTCCGGTCCGCCATGCCGATGGCAACCGCGATGCGGCTTTGCCCGCATGCCGTGATTGTTGAACCACATCATGACCGCTATGCCGAAGTGTCGGCATCCGTGATGAACATCTTCGGCACCATCACACCACTGGTGGAACAACTGAGTGTTGATGAGGCCTTCCTCGACGTGAGCGGATCACTGCGCCGGCTGGGATCGCCGAGAACCATCGGTGAGCTGATCCGGAGCACAATTCACCGGGAGCTTGGCATCACGGCAAGCGTCGGCATCGCGGGCACCAAGTTCGTGGCAAAGATAGCGTCGACTCGCTGCAAGCCCGACGGCCTGCTGCTCATTCCCGAGGCTCGTACCGTCGAATACCTTCATACCCTTCCCGTATCGGCGCTATGGGGAGTGGGTGCCAGGACGCAGGAGGTCCTGGCGCGACTGGGCATCCGGACCGTCGAGGATGTGGCACGCACCCCCGTATCGGTGCTGCAGCGTACCCTCGGCGCCACCGGCACGCAGGTCCACCAACTCGCCTGGGGCAAGGACCCACGTCCGGTAACGGTCAGCAGGCAGGAGAAAAGCATCGGCGCCGAAGAAACCTTCGCTGCCGATGTCTCCGACGATGACACCCTGAAAGCCGAGCTTCTCCGCCTCGCGCACCGCACCGCCTCGCGCCTGCGTTCGGCACACCTACAGGCGGGCGGAGTGTCGCTGAAGCTCCGCTATGCGGACTTCTCCACGCTGACGCGGTCCCGGCGGCTGCCCGAGCCGGCAGACAGTGCGCATGCGCTGTATTCGGCCGCCACCAAGCTTCTCGAGTCGCTGGGGGAGCGCCCCCTCAGCGTGCGTCTCATCGGTATCCGGACGGAACGGCTCGAAACCGCGACCGGCAGCTCGCACCAGCTGACAATCGACAGGCAGGACGACAACTGGCGCCTGGCAGAGCAGGCCCTCGACCGGGTTAACGGGAAGTTCGGGGCGTCGATGGTGATGCCCGCGAGGCTGCTCGGGCCCCGGCCTTCCCAGCAGGATAAAAACCCCTCCGGCGGGCCATCGACAGAGTGAATTCGCACGGCTTGAGGGCCTCTGGCGTCGGGACTGCCGCTTTCCCTCGGAGTGAATGCAAACTATCCTTATAAGTAGGGATTGACATAAGTAGGGATTGACTAGGTGTCGACCCTGCTCAGAGCAACAAGCTGCAGCGGATAAGTCGCAGCTTCAGCCGGGAACTTGTTCCCGGCTGAAATCGTTGTTGGGTTTGAGGGATTCGGTATTAGTAGCAAGGAGGCAGTGATGGCACTCTCGGAACACGAGCAGCGGCTGCTTGACCAGTTGGAACAACAGCTTCATGCCGACGATCCCAAGTTTGCCCACTCCATGGCGTCCAGCACCAGCCGCTCGATGTCCACGCGTCGCATCGTGATCGGCTCGCTGGTGACCATCGCTGGTGTGGCGGTCCTGCTCCTTGGAATCTGGAACCAGTTCATCCCCGTCGGGGTCGCAGGTTTCCTCATCATGGGAGCCGGCGTCTACTACGCGACCAGCAAAACCAGGCTGGATGGGGCAGCACCCCACTCGGGCAAGGGAGCCAAGGCATCGAGCTCCGCAGGCGGCGGTTTCCTCAGCAGCCTCGAAGAAAAGTGGGACGAGCGTAAACGGGATCAACCCTAGCCACCCACTTCCTCCACTTTCCCCCACAGGACCCGCCGAAAGGCGGGTCCTGTGGTGTTTAACCCCCTTCACTCGCGCCCGCCCCGATCCACGGTGGGCTGCCGGTCCAATCTCCCTCCACTTCCCACCACGCCGCCCGATCCGCAGATTTCCGGGCACTTTTTCCGGCCGCGTTGTGCGAAACACCACCGCCTGCATTGACGGGGGAGGAATGTGGAGTAAAGTGGAGGTCATAAGAGCGTAGTGGTGGCGCTTGGCCCTCCCGATCGGACAGGCGGTGACGGATGTTCCTCGGAACACACTCACCCCGGCTGGATGAGAAGGGGAGGTTGATCCTTCCCGCGAAGTTCCGGGACGAGCTGAGCGACGGTTTGGTTCTGACCAGGGGGCAGGAGCGCTGCATCTACGTTTTTAGTCAGCGGGAGTTCGAGAAGGTTCATGAGCAGATGCGCGAGGCTCCAATCTCGTCGCGGCAGGCTCGGGACTACATCCGTGTTTTTCTTTCCGGCGCTTCGGACGAGGTGCCGGACAAGCAGGGCAGGGTGACCATTCCACCGGCGCTTCGTACCTACGCAGGGCTGGACCGGGAACTGGCAGTGATCGGTGCGGGCAGCCGGGCCGAGATCTGGGATGCCGGGGCGTGGAACGCCTATCTCGAAGAGAAGGAAACAGCCTTCTCCGAAACTGACGAAGATGCACTGCCAGGAATTTTCTGACAGTCGCTGCCGGCCACGCAAGACAAACAGCATGACGGAGTTGCACCAAGCTCTTCGATGAGACCTCCAGCCGCCCAGCGGCCGAGTTTCCTGACTCACCTTCCCCGGAGTCAGGCAGCCGGGCCCCGGAGCGGATGGGGATCTGACCGAAGAACCGAAGCACCCGTTCGAACTCAGGCCCGGGCCTGAAGAGCCAGCAGAGAGGAGCGGGCATATGGGGGAGGAGCGTCCCACCCAGGAACGGCACGTTCCCGTACTCCTGGGGCGATGCGTCAACCTCCTTGCTCCCGCGATCGAAGCTGCAGGCACGGACGCCGTCGTGGTGGACGCGACCCTGGGTATGGGAGGCCATTCCGAGGCGCTGCTCCAGCGGTTCAGCGGCCTGCACCTCGTGGGAATCGACCGCGACAGGCAGGCGCTGCAGCTGGCGGGAGAGCGGCTGGCGCCTTACGAGGACCGCATTGACCTGGTTCACGCGGTGTATGACGAGATCCCCTCCGTCCTTGCGGACCTCGGGATTGACCGAGTGCACGGGATCCTGTTCGACCTCGGTGTCTCCTCCCTTCAGCTCGATGAGCGCGAACGCGGCTTCGCCTACTCCTACGATGCTCCCCTCGACATGAGAATGGACACCAGCGAAGGGCAGAGCGCGGCGGATGTCGTGAACACCTATCCCGAAGAGGACCTGAAGCGGATCATCCGCACCTGGGGAGAGGAAAAATTTGCGGGGCGTATTGCGTCGGCAATCGTCGCCGCACGGCAGGACAAGCCCTTCGCCACCACCGGCGAGCTGGTCGATGCAATCCGCTCAGTGGTTCCAGCAGGTGCCGCCCGGACCGGCGGGCACCCGGCGAAACGCACTTTTCAGGCACTCCGTATCGAGGTCAATGAGGAGCTTTCCGTCCTGACCCGGGCGATTCCCGCTGCGCTCGACTCGATCGGTGTCCAGGGAAGGGTTGTGGTGATGTCCTATCACTCCCTCGAGGACAAGATCGTGAAAGCCGCCTTCACCGCCGGTACCAGATCCTCAGCGCCGGTCGGGTTTCCCGTCGAACTCGACGAGCACAAGCCCTACCTCAAAACGCTCACCAGGGGCACAGAAGCCCCCACCGACGAGGAAATCGCCGAAAATCCCCGGGCCGCATCCGCCAAGCTCCGGGCCGTGGAACGCATCAGAACCAGCACGACAGACAGGAACGCACGATGAGCCAATCAGTGCAGCAGAGGCCGTCCGCGTATCGCAGCGCCCACGCGGCAGCCGGAGCCGTAGCCGGCAGCACGGCCCGTGCCCTGCAGCATTCCGCAGGAGCCCATCCCGAGGCGCAGCCGGGGAGGGAACGACGCCGGACCCCGCTCTCTGTGGTTCCCGCGGCACCGACCCGCGGCAGAGTGCCCTTCGCGGTGTTCTCAATGGCCGCACTGATTGCCGCGCTGGTGGTGGTGCTCATGCTGAACATCTCGGTTTCAAGCAGTCAGTACAAGCTGGTGTCCATGCGGGGTGAGGAAGTAGCCCTCGCTGAACAGAACCAGGCACTGACACAACGGCTTGAGAACCTCAGGGCCCCGCAGAGCCTTGCAACGGCGGCGCACAAACTCGACATGGTGGCCTCCCCGACTTTCGGAACGGTTGATGTAGATTCGTTGGCAGTCACCGGAAGCCCGGAACCAGCCAAGGAGTCCGATGCCCCGCCCGTTCTTGTACCCGCCCCCGCTGTGAACCTGCCGAGCACAGTTGTTGCGCCGCCAGCCCCGGCTCCCCAGGAGGAACCCGCAGCGGAACCCACGGCTGAGGCTGCTGCGCCGGCGGAAGCCGCTGAGCAGGCAACGCCTCCGGCCCCGGTCGAGGACACCGCTCCCGCGGAACCAGCCAATGGCGGCACGATCCCTGCGCCGGCGCAGGCGGCGCCCGGACAGTAAGAGACCGCAGTAACCACAGCAGCGAGGAACCACGGTGGCACCAGGCGACAACACCCAACACGAAACACTACGGGTCGCGCTCGGAGCCGCGAGGCTCAGGGTGGGACTGGCTTTTGTGCTGATCCTGCTGCTGGTCCTGGGTGTCCGGTTGTTCCAGGTCCAGGGACTGGACCTTGGAGGAATGGCTCAGGCCGGCCTGAACAAGCGGCTTGTGACCCAGCAGGTTCCGGCGTTGCGGGGCAGCATTCTGGACGACGACGGCAATGAACTGGCGCACACAGTCCAGCGCTTCGACATCGTGGTGGACCAGCGGCTCAGCGGCGGTGACACGTTCGACCGATACAACCCGGAGACGGACGAACGGGTCCAGGACATCCCGATGGAACAGGGTTTCGAAGAGCTCTCGGCGATTCTCGGTCAGGACGTCGAGACGCTGAAGGCTGCCATCCTGGGTGATGCTTCCTTCGGCTTCGTCGCACGCTCGGTCACGCCCGAGGTGAGGAACCAGGTGCTCGCTGTCGGGATGCCGGGTGTCTACGCTGATCCCACCACCCTCCGCACCTACCCGTCCGGGGCAGTCGCCGGATCGATCCTGGGCTTCATGAGCGGCGATGGTCGCGCGCTCGGCGGTATCGAACTGACCCAGGATGAGGTCCTTACCGGCACAGCCGGCAGCCGTACTTTCGAGATCGGCGGCGACGGCATCCGCATACCGTATGCCACCAACGAGGACGTGCCGGCGCAGGACGGCCAGTCAGTACGGCTCACCATTGACCAGGACCTGCAGTACTTCGCGCAGCAGACCATCGCTGCGCAGGTCGAGGATTACAACGCCGAGTGGGGCAACATCGTTGTGGTGGAGGCTTCCACCGGGGCAATCAAGGCGATGGCCGAGTCCACTACCCCGGATCCCAACGACTACGAGTCGACCAATCCGGAGTTCTGGAAACCCCTATCGGTGACTGCGTCCTTCGAGCCGGGATCCACCACCAAGCTGATCACCATGGCGGCAGGGCTCGAGGAGGGGATCATC
>NZ_KI914618.1:79575-81918 GCF_000520475.1 Arthrobacter sp. 35/47 | reverse complement strand
CCTATACGGTTGGCGGGCAGACCTTCAAGGACGCCTTCGAGCATGGAACGGAACAGCGGACGGCTGCAGGAATCTTCGCCAAGTCGATGAACACCGGCACCGTGATGATCGGCGAGCAGCTCAGCAAGCAGCAGCGCTATGACTGGCTGCGCAAGTTCGGGATCGGCGAACCCCTCGACGTCGGACTGAACGGGGAAACCTCAGGTATTCTTCCCACCCCGGACACGTGGGACGACCGCCAGCAGTACACGGTGCTCTTCGGGCAGGGGCTGGCACAGACAGCGCTGCACACAGCGATGGTCTACCAGGCAATAGCCAACGACGGCGTCCGCCTGCAGCCCCGCCTGGTGGATGCCTACATCGACCCGGACGGCACCGAGCACAAGGTCCCCCAGGGCGAGGGCACCCGCGTGGTTTCCGAGCAGACGGCGGACGAGCTCCACACCATGCTTGAGACCGTCACCGTTGAGGGATCCGGTGCCTCCGGCGCACTCGAGGAATACCGCGTGGGCTCGAAGACGGGCACCGCGGAAGCCCCCGGTGCGCGCGGCGGCTATGACGGCTATACCCTCTCCTACGCGGGCATGGCACCGATGGAGGATCCCCAATACGTTGTGGTGGTTACGCTGCAGCGGCCGCAGGGAGACCTGTACTATCTGGTTCCGGGGGAATCGTTCCAGAAAGTCATGAAGTACGTTCTGAACTCGAACAACGTCCCGCCATCAACCGGTAAGCCCGAAACTTACCCGGTTGTGTACTGATCCGCGTAAGCAGGCCAACGTGTCCACAAATGAACAGTCCGGTTCCGCCGCGCCCATGCGGCCCGCCGTCGTCGTCCCGCGAACGATGGAAGAGGTACTGTCCGCCCTCCCCGGGCGTCTGGCCGCCGTTCACCATGTGGGCGGCGCTCCCGACGGCGGCGCTCAGCCCACCATCACCGGTCTCACCATGGATTCGCGGCAGGTTCGCCCGGGGGACCTGTACGTTGCGGTTCCCGGAACCGGCCGGCACGGGGCGGACTTTACCGCCCAGGCGGTTGCGGCCGGCGCGGCCGCCGTCCTCACTGACGACGCCGGGACCGCCCTGGCCTCATCGGCACTGAGCGGATCCGGCGTCCCGCTCTACCGGGCGTCGCCGGTCCGGGACTATGTGGGCCCGCTCGCAGCCATCGTCTTCGACAGTCAGCCCGCAGACGGACGGCCCATCCTGTTCGGTGTCACCGGCACCAATGGAAAGACCACCACAACCTACTTCCTCAATGCGCTCGCGGCGGCGCTGGGGAAGAGCACCGGGTTGATCGGAACCATCGAGATCCGGGCAGGGGAGACCGTCATCCCCTCCGTCCTGACAACGCCGGAATCGCCCGAGGTACACGGGATCCTGGCCCTCATGAGGGAGCGGGGCGTGGACGCCGCTGCGATGGAGGTCTCCTCGCACGCCATCGAATACCGCCGGGTTGACGGCGTCCGGTTCGACGTCGCCGGTTTCACCAATCTGACGCAGGACCACCTGGACCTTCACGGAAGCATGGAGGAATACTTCGCGGCCAAGGCAGCGCTGTTCCGGCCCGAACGTACAGAGCGGGCCGTAGTGATCATCGATGACAGCTGGGGCTGCCGCCTCGCCGCTGAGGCGGGAGTACCCACGCTCACGCTGTCCGTGGCTGGCGCCGCAGAAGCAGACTGGACCGTCAGAGAGGTGCGCCGGGACGGCCTCGGACACACCTTCACCCTGGCCGGTCCGGACGGTGCGCAGCTTGCGCTGCGCTGCGGGCTACCCGGAAACTTCAATGTGGCGAACGCGGCACTGGCCGCTGTGATGATTCTCGCCTCAGGGTTCGGCATCGCCGACGTGCAGCGCGCGGTGGATGAACATGATCCGTTCACCACCCAGGTGCCCGGCCGTATGCAGCTGATTGGTGAAAGCCCGGCCGCAATCGTGGATTTCGCCCATAATCCGGATGCGCTTGCGTTGACGCTCGATTCCGTGCGCATAGAGGACAGCGATTCCCGCGTGCTGGTGGTGTTCGGCGCCACCGGGCAGCGGGATGTCTCCAAGCGGCCGGTCATGGGCGCGACAGCAGCCCGCCGCGCGGACGTGGTGATCATCACCGACGATGACCCCCATGACGAGGACGAAGCGGAGATCCGCGCCGGCGTCCTCCAGGGCGCGCGTGCGGCCCGCGACGCCGAAGGCCTGGAGTGCGAGATCCTCGAGGTGTTTCCCCGGGCGGAGGCGATAAACCGGGCAGTTTCCCTTGCTCGGAGGCAGGATGTGGTCCTCATCGCAGGGCGTGGACACGAGGTGTGGCAGGAGGTCAAAGGCGTGAACCTGCCGCTGGAC
>NZ_KI914618.1:67981-79475 GCF_000520475.1 Arthrobacter sp. 35/47 | reverse complement strand
GCAACAGGATAGAATCCTAGATCGTCATGATTGAATTCAGCGCAGCCGAGATCGCGGCAGTCACGGGCGGAACGCTCTCGAAAACGGCTCAGGAAGCCGCTTCCCTTGTGGTTTCGTCAGCCACCACGGATTCCCGCGAAAGCCTTCCGGGCGGTCTCTTCATCGCCAAGCCGGGCGAATCCACCGACGGCCACCGTTTCGTCGGCAGCGCCTTTTCCCGGGGGGCGGCTCTCGCTCTTGTGGAGAGGGTCGTCACGGACGACGACGGCGCAGAATATCCCGCCGTCGTCGTACCTGACGTAGTGGAGGCCATGGGCCGGCTCGCCGGCGAAGTAGTGCGCCGGCTGCGTGCGCACTCACCGCTGACAGTGATCGGCATTACCGGCTCTGCGGGAAAGACAACAACCAAGGATGTACTCGCTCAGCTGCTGCGCGCAGAAGCGCCCACGGTGGCCCCGGTCGGGTCATACAACGGCGAAATCGGGGTTCCCCTGACCGTATTCTCGGCGGAATACGGCACCCGCTATCTCGTTATCGAGATGGGGGCCACCGGCGTCGGGCACATCGACTACCTGGCATCCATGGTGAAGCCGGACATCGGAATCGTACTGTGTGTCGGTTCGGCGCACGCCGGAGAGTTCGGCGGTGTTGAACGGATCGCCCAGGCCAAGGGTGAACTGCCCCGGTCGCTGGGTCCCCACGGCACCGCCATTCTCAACGGGGACGACGCACGTGTCAGCGCAATGGCCGCGCAGACACAGGCACGCATTGTTTTCTTCACCGAAGACTCTACGTTCGACGCTGCCGGTACTGCCATCCGTGCAGAGGACGTGACCTTGTCCGTCGAGGGCAATCCATGCTTCACGCTGGCTCTTCCCGGCGGGGGACGCCACGAGGTGAGGCCGCTGCTGATCGGCCGGCACCACATCACCAACCTCCTCGCCGCTGCATCTGCCGCCCACGTCCTCGGCATCCCGGGCGAGCGGATCGCAGCCGGGCTGAGCGGCGCACGCGCCATCAGCCGCTGGCGCATGGAGCGCACCGACAGGCCGGACGGCGTGACGGTCATCAACGATGCCTATAACGCGAACCCGGAATCCATGCGGGCGGCTCTCGCCACGCTTGCTGAACTCGGACGCGGCAGGCGCACCTGGGCTGTGCTGGGCGAGATGCTGGAGCTGGGGGATGACTCCGTCAGCGCCCATGACGGGCTCGGCCGGGTTGCCGTCCGGCTGAATATCTCCAAGCTGCTCGTCGTCGGAGACGGGGCAAAGGCGATCCACACCGGCGCAGTACTGGAAGGATCATGGGGAGATGAAGCGCTGTTTGTGCAGAACGTCTCCGAGGCGGAGGACATCCTGAGCCATGAACTGCAGCCGGGCGACCTCGTTCTCGTCAAATCATCCAATGGCGCCGGTCTGCGCCATCTGGGCGATCGGCTAGCATTGGCGTCAGACAAATCGACGGCGGTGCCCGAGGCTGACCCGGGGCCACAGGCTGAACCGGATGGACCCGGTCCAGGAAATCAAGGGGGCCCCTCGCTGTGATCGCGCTGCTGATTGCCTCAGCGTCCGCCCTTCTCCTCGCCCTCATCGGAACACCCCTGTTCATCAGGCTCCTCGTGAGCAAGAGCTACGGCCAGTTCATCCGGGACGACGGACCCACGGCGCACCACACCAAGCGCGGCACGCCCACCATGGGCGGTGCCGTGATCGTGGGGTCCGTGGTGACCGCCTACTTCGCCACGCACCTCATCATGGGCGCCGCGGGTGTTTCTGACGGTCCGACAGCCTCCGGCCTGCTGCTGCTCATGGTCACCGTCGGCATGGGCGTCGTCGGCTTCTTCGACGACTACATCAAGATCTCCAAACAGCGCAGCCTGGGTCTCAGTGCGCCGGCGAAGATCATCGGTCAGACCATGGTGGGCATACTGTTCGCCATCCTTGCCCTCAATTTCCCGGATGAGAACGGCCGCACGCCGGCCTCCACGGCTATCTCCTTTGTGCGGGACACAGCCTTCGACCTCGCCTTTGCAGGCTCACTGGTCGGCGCGATCCTCTTCATCCTCTGGTCAAACCTGATCATCACCGCCGCCACGAACGGCGTGAACCTGGCGGACGGCCTGGACGGGCTGGCGACCGGTGCATCGGTCTTCGTCTTCGGTGCCTACATGCTGATGGGCATCTGGCAGTTCAACCAGCGCTGCGCGTCACCGGATGTCCCTGCGAACATCTGTTACGAGGTGCGCGATCCCCTGGACCTTGCGCTGATAGCCGGCGCCATGTGCGGCGCACTGGTCGGCTTCCTCTGGTGGAACACGTCTCCGGCCAAGATCTTCATGGGCGATACCGGTTCGCTGGCAATCGGAGGAGCAATCGCCGGGTTCGCGATCCTCTCACGCACGCAGCTTCTCCTGGTCATCATGGCCGGGCTGTTCGTCATGATCACCCTGTCCGTCATCATCCAGGTCGGGTTCTTCAAGCTCTCCGGCGGCAAGCGGGTCTTCAAGATGGCTCCGCTGCAGCATCATTTCGAGCTCAAGGGCTGGCAGGAGGTCACCGTGGTGGTGCGCTTCTGGGTTCTCGCCGGGCTGTTCGTGGCCGTCGCGCTCGGTATCTTCTACGCTGAATGGGTTGTCCTGCTGTGAGCGGGGATGACCTGCGGGAGGCACACCAACGTCTTGCGGACCTGACCTCCTGGAACGCAGACTGGGCCGGGCTGCGGGTGGTGGTGACCGGGATCGGGCTGTCGGGCTTTTCGGCCGCCGACACCCTGATCGAACTGGGTGCGCGGGTGGTGGTCTGCGACGCCACCGACTCCGAGGAAAACCGCTCGAAAGCGGACACCCTCAGGATCGTCGGCGCAGTGGACGTGCTGCTCGGCGCAGACGCCGCCCGCACCCTGCCCCTCGTTGACGGGAAGACGCCCGAGCTGGTGGTCACCTCGCCCGGCTGGCGCCCAACCCAACCGCTGCTCGCAGCCGCCGACGCCGCGGGCGTCCCCATCTGGGGAGACGTTGAACTTGCCTGGCGGGTCCGCACCCGCGAGGGCAGGCCGACCGCTGAATGGGTGACAATCACCGGCACCAACGGCAAGACCACCACGGTCACACTCGCCGAGTCGATGCTCCGGGCCGCCGGGCTCCGCGCCATCGCGGCCGGGAACGTCGGAACCCCGATCCTTGACGCCATCCGTGACCCGCAGGGCTATGACGTCATTGCCGTCGAGCTCTCGAGCTTTCAGCTGCACTGGAGCTACAGCCTCGAGCCGCTGGCCAGCGTGTGCCTGAACCTCGCGGAAGACCACGTGGACTGGCATGGCGGCTTTGATGAGTACCGCGCAGCCAAGGCGAAGGTCTATGAGAACACCCGCGTGGCCTGCGTCTACAACGCGGAAGATCCTGCCACCGAGCGGATGGTGGAAGAAGCTGACGTCCAGGAAGGCTGCCGGGCGATCGGTTTCACCACCAATACGCCCGCCATCAGCATGCTCGGCGTGGTGGATGAACTGCTGGTGGACCGGGCCTACATAGAACAGCGCAAGGATTCAGCCGCCGAGCTGGCATCCGTCACGGACCTTGGGGAAGTGGTGCCGCGCCACCTCGTCGCGAACGCCCTCGCGGCGGCAGCCCTCGCACGGGCAGCCGGGGTCCCGCCGGCCGCGGTGCGTGAAGGCATCCGAAACTACCGGCCGTCCGGACACCGTATCGAGCTGGTCGCCGCCCGGGACGGGGTTCTGTGGATCAACGACTCCAAAGCGACCAACCCGCACGCCGCCCATGCTGCTCTGTCGTCCTTCCACAGCGTGGTCTGGATTGCCGGAGGACTCTCCAAGGGCGTGGACTACAACGAGCTTGTGCGGAACAACTCTTCCCGGTTCAAGGCCGCAGTACTGATCGGCAGAGACAGTTCGGATCTAGCGTCCGCTCTCCGCCGACACGCGCCGGATGTTCCGGTGATCGAGCTGGGTGCGGGTCACACTGGTAAGGACGAGTTGCCGTCCCAGCACTCGGGGTCAGACGGCGTCCAGGCCATGCGCGCGGCAGTAACCGAAGCGCTGCGCATCGCCGCGGACGGCGACACTGTGCTCATGGCGCCGGCGGCAGCGTCGATGGACCAGTTTCCTTCCTATGCCCATCGCGGCGCCGCCTTCATCGAGGCGGTCCGCGGGATTGTGGAGGGGCAGGGATTCACCGCTAAGGAGTTGTAAATGGTCAGCACGCCCACCCGGCCGTCACGCCGGAAGCCGGCGGTGCGGCAGCACTCCAGCGGAACCAGCACCGCGAAGCGGTCATCGCCGGCCGCGCCGGCGGCGGTGGAAGCCGGTCCGCGCACCGAAGGAAAAGGTGCCCTCGGCGCCTTCGCGCGGATGTGGCGCTTTCTCGAAGGCTCGGACCGGCAGACCAGCGGCTCAAGCTATTACATGATTCTCGGAGCCACGCTGGCACTGACCGCGATCGGGCTCATGATGGTGCTTTCGGCGTCGTCCGTCGAGTCGATCGCCAATGCGGCGTCCACTGTGGAGCCCACTGACGAAGGCGCAATCGTCTTCGACTTTTTCTTCAAGCAGAGCATGTATGCGGTGCTCGGTGTGGCCCTCATGCTCGGGCTGTCGAGATTGGGCCCCCGGGTCTTCAAGTTCCTGGCATGGCCCGGACTGGGAGTCGCCATCGTTCTGCTGGTGCTGGTGCTGCTCATCGGCGAAAACATCAACGGCAACCAGAACTGGATCCGCATCGGCAACCAGTCCCTGCAGCCGTCGGAGCCGGCAAAGCTCGCCCTTGCCCTCTGGTGCGCCACCGTGCTTGAGCGTAAGCGTGGACTCATCCGGGACTGGAAGCACGCCCTCGTGCCCGTGGCGCCGCTCGGGGGAGTCATCCTCCTGCTCGTCATGCTCGGCGGTGACCTCGGGACGGCGATCATTCTCGGCATGATCATGGGTGCGGCGCTCTTCTTCGCCGGTGCCCCCATCAAGATGTTCACGATCGCCGGTCTTGTGGGGATCGCGGGAGCGTTCGGCGCAATCCTGCTCAACAGCACCCGGAGCACCCGCATTGAAGCGTGGCTGCGACTGAACTGCGACTCCGCCTCCGACCCCTGCTTCCAATCCAACCAGGGCCTGTTTGCCCTGGCGTCGGGTGGATGGTGGGGTGTCGGTATCGGTCAGAGCCGGCAGAAATGGAACTGGATACCCGAAGCGCACAACGACTTCATCTTCGCCATCATCGGTGAGGAATTCGGTCTGATCGGCACCCTTGTCGTGATCGCACTGTTCGGCATCCTGGCCGTGGCCACCCTGCGCGTCGCCCGCCGTTACACCGACCCGTTTGTCCGCATTCTCATGGGATCCATCCTGGTGTGGCTGATCGGACAGGCCTTCGTGAACATCGGTATGGTCACCGGTGTCCTGCCGGTCATCGGCGTGCCGCTGCCGTTTATCTCCTACGGCGGTTCGGCGCTCACCTTCACCCTTGCCGCCGTCGGGGTGCTCCTTGCGTTTGCCCGGCGGATGCCGCCGGCGGCACAGGGGACAGCCTCATCCGCAGATCCCGTCTCCGCGAAAACCAAGTGAAAGAGCAAGAGAGCCCATTGACTGAATCCTCTTCCCTGTCGGTCGTCCTTGCCGGCGGAGGCACCGCAGGGCACATCAGCCCTCTCCTGGCCATTGCCCGCGCCCTGGTCGAAGCCCGGCCTGACGCCCGGGTAGTGGCTGTGGGGACGGCCGCCGGGATGGAGACCCGCCTGGTCCCGGCAGCAGGATTCCGGCTCGAAACCATCGAGCGGGTTCCCATGCCGCGAAGCCTGTCCGTGGACCTTTTCAAACTTCCGGTACGCCTGGTCCGCGCCGTCCGGCAGGCACTCAGAATCATCGACGGTGCCGCTGCCGACGTCGTGGTCGGGGTCGGGGGCTACGTCTCCACCCCGCTGTACCTTGCAGCGTGGATCCGCCGCGTGCCCGTCGTCATCCATGAGGCCAATGCCCGGCCCGGCCTCGCGAACCGACTGGGAGCCCGCATTGCCCGGACCGTAGCCGTAGCCTTCCGGGACACCGGGCTGCCGGGGGAGCAGTGGGTCGGTATGCCCATGCGGCCGGAGATCTCTACCCTCGACCGTGCTGCGGCGCGCAGGGACGCGCGGACGGCGCTGGGCCTGGACCCGGACCTGGCAACGCTCATCGTGACCGGCGGCTCCTCCGGCGCGGCCAGCATCAACCGTGCAGTGGCAGCGGCGGCACCCAGGATCGCCGACACCGGAGCGCAGGTGCAGGTGCTTCACATCACCGGGCGCGGCAAGCAGGCGACGGCGGCAGACGGTGGGCTCCTGGCAGCCACCGGTTACCGGCAGGTCGAGTATGTGGACGGCATGGAGAAGGTGTACGCCGCCGCCGATCTGCTGCTTGCCCGGGCCGGCGCCGCGACGGTCAGCGAGGTCGCGGCAGTCGGGTTGCCGGCTGTTTTCGCGCCCCTGCCGCACGGCAACGGCGAGCAGCGGAGGAATGCAGCAGAACTGGTTGACGCCGGCGCCGCGATCATGGTCGAGGATGGGCAGCTGACCGCTGACTGGCTCCTCGCAGAAGTCATTCCCCTGCTGCAGGACTCCGGGCGCCTCCGGAAGATGTCCCTGGCCACGGTGCCGCTCGGCGTACGCGACGCAGATGAGCGCATGGCGAACCTGATTATCGATGCAGCCGGAGGCCGCTCATGAGTACAGCCGTTGAAAATCTCGGCAGGGTCCATTTCATCGGTCTCGGCGGCGCCGGGATGTCCGCGGTGGCCCGTGTGCTCCTTGGCCGCGGCGCGGCCGTTTCCGGTTCGGATGCAGCGGACTCGCGCGGCCTGCAATCACTGGCCGCCCTCGGAGCGGACGTGCACGTCGGCCACGACCCCGGGAACCTGGGGTCCGCGGACACCGTGGTGGTCTCCAGTGCGATCCGCGATACCAACCCGGAACTCGTCGCTGCGAAGGAGCGGGGTCTGCGTATCCTCCACCGCTCAGAAGCTCTTGCAGCAGCGATGGATGGACGCCTGGTGGTCGCCGTTGCAGGCACGCATGGAAAAACGACGACGACGGCGATGATCACGGTCATGCTGCAGGCTGCAGGGGCCAGTCCGTCGTTTGCCATCGGAGGGGATGTTGCGGCGCTGGGTGTCAATGCCGAGTGGGCGGAGGGGAGTGTCTTCGTGGCTGAGGCGGACGAGTCTGACGGCTCATTCCTCAACTACCGTCCCCGCATCGGCGTAGTCACCAATGTGGAGGCCGACCATCTTGACCACTACGGGTCTGCTGAAGCCGTCTTCGACTCCTTCGACCGCTTTGCGGCCCTGCTGCCCGCAGAGGACGGCGTGCTGGTCGCGTGCCACGATGACGACGGCGCCAAGGCGCTGGCGGACCGGACCACCGGGTCGAGACGGGTGCGCACGTATGGCTACACCGCGGGCGCCGACGTCCGGATCAGCGACACCCGTTCGGTGGGCAGCACGTCGAACAGCATTCTCTCCTTCTCGGTCGACGGACTGGACAGCCAGCAGGAACTTCAGCTGGCCGTGCCCGGTCGGCACAATGTCCTGAACGCGGCCGCGGCTTTTGCCGTAGGCCTTGAGCTGGGAGTCGATCCGGCAGCCGCCGCCGCCGGGCTCGCCTCGTTCTCCGGTGCGGCCCGGCGGTTCGAGGCAAAGGGCGAGGGTTCCGGCGTCCGGGTCTTTGACGACTACGCCCACCATCCCACCGAGGTCGCGGCGGCCCTGAACGCCGCCCGGACGGTTGCGGGCCAGTACGCGGTGCACGTGGTATTCCAGCCGCACCTGTTCTCGCGGACACGGGAGTTTGCTGCTGAGTTTGCCGCCGCGCTGTCCCTGGCCGACACGGTCCGCGTCCTGGATATCTATGCTGCGCGCGAGGACCCGGTGGAGGGCGTCACGAGCCGGCTGATCAGCGATCGGCTCACCACCGACGGAGGGTATGCGCCGGACGTCGATGAAGCGCTGCAGTCGGTTGTCGATTCCGCCCGGCGCGGGGACATCATCCTGACCGTGGGCGCAGGGGACGTCACCCGCCTCGGTCCTAGGATTGTCGGGCTCCTGGCCCGGAAGGAGGGAGTGCGGTGACACCGCGCCGTCCGCGCAAGCCGGGGATACCCGGAAAACAGTCACCCCTGGCTCCAGTCGAGACGATCACCGCTGAGAAGAACCTGCCGTCCGAGCCCCCGGCCGGACCGCAGGGGGACCGGGTCTCCGCCTCCAGGGAAGCTCCGATAGCGCTGCTCGAGCGCGATCACGACGCCGCCACTGTCATCGCGTTCCCGGAGCCGCCGGGCCGCCGTCGAAGGAAATGGTGGCTGGCAGGCATCATTGGAACCGTTGCGCTTGTTGCGGGACTGATTGCCTACCTGGTGTTCTCACCCGCGCTGGCGGTACGGACGCTTGACGTGCAGGGAAACCAGCTGGTCCCGGAGGACCAGATTACCGCTGCGCTGGCCCCCCTCCTCGGCACCTCACTGACCCGCATCGGCGATGATGACGTCCGCGTGCTCCTCGATGGATTTCCTCCGGTCAAGGGTGTCTCCGTGGCAGCAGCACCGCCGTCGACGCTCAGTGTGACCGTGATCGAGCGGACGCCGGTCGCGGTTCTGGAGAGTGACGGGAAGTTCATACTCATCGACGCGGAGGGCAGGCAGCTGACTACCGTGGCCGACCGGGAATCCGCTGCGCTTCCGCTCATTGACGGTGGCACAAACGCCGTGAACAGCGAGGTCTTTTCGTCGATCGCGGACGTGCTTGCCGCCCTTCCCGCGGATATCAGGAAGCGCCTGGTGCACGCCTCTGCCGGCTCCATTGATTCGGTCGAGCTGAAACTGACGGACGGAAAGACCATCTTCTGGGGCAGTGCCGAGGAAAATGCCGAGAAGTCGCGGGTTATCGGGGCGCTCCTGACCATCCCGGAGCAGGATCCGCCGGTAAAGGTCTATGACGTCAGCACACCATCACGACCGGTAACCCGGTGAAGTTTTCCGACACGCTGGCTTGGTGATTGCATGCCGGTGACCATGCACCTAGCGTCTCAGTAAGAAACTACTTGACATAACATTAACTTTCAAGTTGAAGGTGAATGTTCGTCATGTTGAAGGTTGGAACCCCCAGCCCATAAGACCCAACCAGCGCACAGATCGAACAAGGGACACAGGACGTGGCAGCACCGCAGAATTACTTGGCCGTCATCAAGGTCGTCGGCATCGGCGGCGGTGGCGTGAACGCCGTCAACCGAATGATCGAGGTTGGCCTGCGCGGCGTGGAGTTCATCGCCATCAACACAGATGCGCAGGCACTGCTCATGAGCGATGCCGATGTGAAACTCGACGTCGGCCGTGAGCTTACCCGTGGCCTGGGCGCCGGCGCGGACCCCGAGGTCGGCCGCAAGGCGGCTGAAGACCACGCCGAGGAGATCGAGGAAGTCATCCGCGGCGCAGACATGGTCTTCGTGACAGCCGGTGAAGGTGGCGGCACCGGCACCGGTGGTGCGCCGGTCGTCGCGCGGATCGCGCGTTCGCTCGGAGCCCTGACCATCGGCGTTGTGACCAGGCCCTTCACCTTCGAGGGCCGTCGTCGTTCCAACCAGGCGGAAACGGGCATCGATACGCTGCGGGACGAGGTGGACACCCTGATCGTCATCCCGAATGACCGCCTGCTGTCCATCAGCGACCGCAACGTGTCCATGCTGGACGCGTTCCGTTCAGCGGATCAGGTGCTGCTCTCGGGTGTCCAGGGCATCACCGACCTCATCACTACCCCGGGCCTGATCAACCTCGACTTCGCTGACGTCAAGTCAGTCATGCAGGGCGCGGGCTCGGCTCTCATGGGTATCGGATCGGCGCGCGGTGAAGACCGCGCCGTGAAGGCTGCCGAACTGGCCATCGCCTCGCCCCTCCTCGAAGCCTCCATCGACGGCGCCCACGGCGTCCTCCTCTCCATTCAGGGCGGTTCGGATCTCGGCCTGTTCGAGATCAACGAGGCTGCGCGGCTGGTGCAGGAGGTTGCGCACCCCGAGGCAAACATCATCTTCGGTGCGGTGATCGATGACGCGCTCGGAGACGAGGCACGTGTGACAGTCATCGCGGCAGGTTTCGACCAGGTGGACGCCACTTCGCAGCCGGCGTCTCCTGCTGCCAAGCCCGCATCTGCTCCCGCTATCGGACGCGAGCATGCGCCGGCAGCGGCCCCGCAGACCGTTGCCGCCGGTGCGGGTGCCGGCTACGGGTCGTGGTCACACTCGTCCAACGGACGAGGCAACGACGTGCCCGGCGACGCTGGATTCGACGTCGACCTTCCGGCTGTTGTCGAACCGGATTATTCCACCGGGCGCTCCGATGATCTGGACGTTCCCGACTTCCTGAAGTAAAGGGTGTTTTTCTGGCAGTCGGAGGTGGCGCCCGGCATCCGGGTCGCCTTCACCGACCGCGGCGCGGGGAACCTCGCGCTGCGCGTCGGAGACCACCCGGATGCTGCCGCACGTTCCAGGCGCGCACTTGAGTCAGAATTGGGAATTGCACCCGGCTCCCTGCACTTCATGAACCAGACCCACTCGACTGTGGTCGAGGAGGCCGGAACCGGCGGTGTACCCGACGCTGATGCCCTTATGAGTTCCACGGGGCAGGATGCGCTGGCGGTGCTTGTGGCTGATTGTGTTCCCGTGGTTCTCGTTGGTTCGACCGTCCGCGGTGGCGCGGTCACAGCTGTGGTCCATGCCGGGCGGAAGGGAGTCGAGGGCAACATTGCGGGGCGCACCGTCGATGCGTTGCGGAAGCGCGGCGCTGTATCGGTCTCAGCATGGATAGGACCGTCCGTCTGCGGGCGGTGCTACGAGGTCCCCGAGGAAATGCGGGAGACGGTGTCCCGGACTGTTCCACCTGCCCGCAGTGTCACCTCCTGGGGTTCCCCCGCGCTTGATCTGCCGGCCGGAGTCCGGGGGCAGCTGGAAGAAGCGGGAGTGGACGTGCAGGAGCTGGGTGCCGGTGGAAGCCTCTGCACCCTTGAGAACAACCAGCTGTTCTCGCATCGTGCGGTGGGCCAGGGCAGGCCGGTGGGCCGGCTCGCCGGACTGGTGTGGCGGGATGCCTGACACGGGCGCCAGGCGCGCTGAACTCGAAGACAATCTGCGCAGGGTCAACAGCCGGATCGATGAGGCTCTTGCGGCATGCGGCCGCAGCGAGAGGCCGACGCTGATTGTCGTCACCAAGTTCTTTCCGCCGTCCGACGTCGCGTTGCTGTCCGGACTCGGGGTGCGGGACGTGGGCGAGAACCGGGACCAGGAGGCCGCGGCGAAGGCCGAAGCTGTTGCTGATCCGCAGCTGCGCTGGCACTTCGTCGGCCAGCTGCAGACCAATAAGGCCAAATCGGTTGTCAATTACGCGCATGCGGTCCACTCTGTCGACCGCATCCCCCTGGTCAACGCACTCGAGAAAGCGATGGCCCGCCGTCACGAACAGTCCGGACCGGCAGGGG
>NZ_KI914618.1:59348-67881 GCF_000520475.1 Arthrobacter sp. 35/47 | reverse complement strand
GAGGCGGCGGGCGGTCCGGCCGTCCTTGATTGTTATGTCCAGCTGAATCTGGCGCCCGAGGACAACGGACGCGGAGGCGTGAGCCCTGCGGATGTACTCGAGGTTGCGGCCGCGGTTCACGACGCGGAACACCTGCAGTTGAAGGGAGTGATGGCCGTGGCACCGCTCGGAGGAGACCCGCAGGAAGCCTTCGGCAGGCTTGCGGGGATCTCGGCCGACGTCGTCCACCGTTACCCCGGAGCGACGGGCATTTCCGCCGGGATGAGCGGTGATCTTGAACAGGCAATCGCCGCCGGTGCGACACACCTGCGCGTCGGCTCAGATGTGCTCGGCGCCCGCCCTCCGGTGGGGTAGCGTCAACGCTGTAACCGCGGGCGTCCTGAGGCGTCCTGGACAATCTTGCATGACGAAGGAATGACAGGAGCTACCATGGCTGGCGCACTGCGCAAGACAATGATTTACCTTGGGCTCGCCGACGGTGACGAGCACTACGAACCAGAGCCCAAGACATCTCACAGCAGGAATGAGGACTACTCGGTGGACTACGACCGTGACGAACGCCATGTCGAGCCCGCACCGGCGGCCAAGGCTGCCCCCGAGGAGTACCGCGCCCCGGTTACACCTATCAAGCGCGCACAGTCCGCCCGCGAGGACGCCTCATCCCTCCGCCAGATCACCACGGTGCACCCGCGTTCCTACAATGACGCAAAAATCATCGGGGAAAGCTTCCGCGACGGCATCCCGGTGATCATGAACGTCACCGACATGGGCGAGGCGGATGCCAAACGCCTGGTGGACTTCTCCGCGGGCCTGGTGTTCGGACTTCACGGCTCGATCGAGCGGGTCACCAACAAGGTATTCCTGCTCTCACCCTCCTACATCGAGGTCCTTGGTGAAGATCAGAAGGCCAGCGACGGTCAGGCCAGTTTCTTCAATCAAAGCTGACGCTGTTTACTGGTACTGATAACTATTTCCGTTCATGCCAGAGGACTGTGACTGACACGTGAGCTTGGTCTTCGCCCTGATCTACCTGGTGCTGATGCTGTTCCAGCTCGCGCTGATCATCCGTATCGTGTATGACGCCGTCCAGATGTTCGCCCGTAGCTGGCGGCCCCGCCGGCTCGCGCTCATCCTGGCGTCCATGGTTTATGCGGTGACCGATCCGCCCATCAAAATGTTTCGCCGGCTGATTCCGCCGCTCCGGTTGGGCGGCGTTTCGCTCGACATGGCGTTCATTGTGGTGTTTCTTGGGGCAACAATCCTCAAGGCCATCGCAGGATCTTTGGCGGTAGCGTGATCCGGGTTAGTTTTCGAGACCTAAAAGATATACGCTGACTCACATATTGTGAGTCATCAGGAGGGTCAAACCTCCACATGCACGTCCACAATTCAGTACCGTTGTCAGGTCTGCTCGACAGACGGCTTCGACCAAATCCACTATGAGGTGACCAGATGGCCCTGACGCCAGAAGATGTTGTCAACAAGCGGTTTCAGCCCACCAAGTTCCGTGAAGGCTACGACCAGGACGAGGTAGACGACTTCCTCGACGAAATTGTCGTGGAACTCCGCCGCCTGAACCAGGAGAACGACGACCTTCGCCGCCAGCTTTCCGAGGCTTCCACGGGTACGGCGCAGAACACCGCGGTCCCCGCTCCGGTAGCCGCCAGCACCAGCACCGAAGAGGTCCGCGAGGAGGAAAAGCCCGAGGAGCCCAAGGTCGAAGCACCGAAGGTGGAGGAGCGCCCCGCGCCCCAGCCTGTGGCCGCCGCCGCGCCTGCCCAGCAGGGAAACTCTGCCGAGTCAGCAGCAGGCGTTCTTGCCATGGCACAGAAGCTTCACGATGAATACGTCAACGCCGGCGTTGAGCAGCGCGACAAGATCATCGCCGAAGCCCAGATCGAGGCCAGCGGCCTGGTCAACGAGGCACAGGACAAGAGCCGCAAGATCCTCGGCGCTCTTGAGCAGCAGAAATCCGTCCTCGAGCGCAAGGTCGAACAGCTGCGCAGCTTCGAGCGCGACTACCGTTCACGTCTCAAGGCCTACATTGAGGGTCAGCTCCGCGATCTGGATTCGCGTGGCTCTGTTGCATCGGAAACGGCTGACGCCTAAGCGTCACTGACGTCTCACAGAGGCCAGCTGCCGGTTTATCCGGCGGCTGGCCTCTGCCGTATTCTGGATGGTGGAACCGCATCCATTGCTGCCGCCAGCGGCGCGTACAACTGAAAGCACCATGACCGAGCATCCTCCCGTCTCAGGCCACGATTCAGGCCGTACGCACCGCAAGCACGGCAAACGGATCGGAGCACGCTATGCGCTGCTGCTGGTCGCCTTTGCGCTGACGGCCTATGTCATCGACCAGCTCACCAAGATCTGGGTCGTTTCCACGATGGTGGAGGGGCAGGTCACCGCGGTGTTGCCGCCGGTGCTGAGCTGGCACTTCATCCGCAACTCCGGAGCGGCGTTTTCCATCGGTACCGAGATCACCTGGGTCTTCACCATCATCCAGGCCCTCGTCTCCATCGCAATCATCACCCAGATCGGGAAGGTTGCCTCCAAGGGATGGGCGGTCGCCCTGGGCCTGGTGCTCGGTGGGGCGCTTGGCAATCTCACCGACCGGCTGTTCCGCGAACCGGCTTTCGGTCAGGGACACGTGGTCGACTTCATCGCGCTGCCGAATTTCGCCATTTTCAACATCGCTGATACCGCAGTGGTCAGCGGAGTCATCCTCATCTGCCTGCTCACCCTGCGGGGCATCGGACTCGACGGCCGGCGCAGCAACGAGGTTCGTGACGGTGTCGACGCCGCGGAGGCAGCCGATGACGAACGTCCCTAGTACCTTCGACGTGCCCGAGTCGGCCGCAGGCCAGCGGCTGGACGCCGTCGTCGCCGCCCTGGCTGGCACGTCCCGTTCAACGGCGGCGGCCTGGTGCAGCGCCGGATATGTGACCGTTGGCGGGGCGGCCGTGCAGAAATCTGCCCGTGCTGTGCCGGGGAGCCGGCTCACCCTCACTGTTCCGGAGGAAGCAGATCCGCTGCGCGTCATTGCGGAGCCGGTCGAGGGGATGGGAATCCTGCTCGACGACGATGACTTCGTAGTGATTGACAAGCCGGTCGGGGTGGCGGCCCACCCCTCCCCGGGCTGGGTGGGACCCACTGTCGTGGGTGCGCTGGCGGCCGCCGGATACCGGATTTCGACGTCGGGCGCTCCCGAGCGGGTGGGCATTGTCCACCGGCTCGACGTCGGAACCTCCGGGACAATGGTCGTCGCCAAAAGCGAGCACGCCTACACGGTACTCAAGCAGGCGTTCAGGGACCGTACGGTGGACAAGCAGTACCACGCGCTCGTCCAGGGACTGCCGGATCCGCTCGAAGGAACAATTGAGGCGCCGATCGGCAGGCATCCGGCGCATGACTGGAAGTTTGCTGTGCTCGAGGACGGTCGCCCGTCGGTCACCCACTATTCGGTGGTGGAGGCTTTCGGCAAGGCAAGCCTCGTCAAGGTCCGGCTGGAAACCGGGCGAACCCACCAGATCCGGGTTCATTTTTCTGCGCTCCGTCATCCGTGTGCCGGTGACCTGACCTACGGTGCCGACCCCCGGCTCGCCGCGGAACTGGGGCTCACCCGGCAGTGGCTGCATGCCAGCAGGCTCGCCTTCGAGCACCCCCGCAGCGGTGAGCGGGTGGAAGTCGAGAGCCCGTTCCCCATGGACCTGCAGTACGCCCTTGACGCGCTCGCCACGGGGACGGTCTGAGCCCGACACCCGCAGCCTGCGCCACGAAGCGCGGCCGCCGCTCGCTAGAATGAGTTGGTGGTTTCCTCTGCTTCGGCCTCCTCCCGCCTTGCCCCGGCTCCCTCCGGGAATTCCTTCGTCCATCTTCACAACCACACCGAGTACTCGATGCTCGACGGCGCCGCCCGCCTGAACGACCTGTTCAGCCATACGGCGGAGCTTGGTATGAATGCGTTGGCCACCACCGACCATGGATTTGTGTTCGGAGCCTTTGATTTCTGGAACAAGGCCCGCAACGCAGGCGTGAAGCCAATCGTCGGCGTCGAGGCCTACCTCACTCCGGGCACGGCACGTGCCGACAAGACCCGCGTCCAGTGGGGCGGCGGCGGGCGCGACGACGTCTCCGGCGCCGGTGCGTACACCCACATGACGCTGTGGTCCGAAACCACGGAGGGAATGCACAACCTCTTCCGGATGTCCTCCCTGGCGTCCCTGGAGGGTTATCTCTACAAGCCGCGCATGGACCGTGACCTGCTGCAGACCTATGGGAAGGGCCTGATTGCCACCACGGGCTGTCCCTCGGGTGAGGTGCAGACAAAGCTGCGCCTCGGGCTGTACCGGGAAGCAGTGCAGGCAGCATCGGATTTTCGTGACATCTTCGGCCGGGACAACTTCTTCTGCGAGCTCATGGATCACGGGCTCGATATTGAGCGGAACGTCCAGGCTGACCTCGTCAAGCTCGCACGTGAGCTGGGCCTGCCGCTGGTGGCGACGAATGACCTCCACTACACCCACGCCGAGGACGCAAAGGCCCACGCCGCGCTGTTGTGCGTGCAGTCCGGATCCACCATGGCGGACCCCAAGCGGTTCAAGTTCGACGCCGATGAGTTCTACCTCAAATCGCCCGCCGAGATGCGCGCGATTTTCCGGGACTTCCCGGATGCCTGCGACAACACGCTGCTCATTGCCGAGCGCTGCGACGTCGAATTCAACACCAGTGCCAACTACATGCCGCGCTTCCCGGTCCCTGAAGGGGAGAACGAGCAGTCCTGGTTCGTCAAGGAAGTCGAGAAGGGGCTCCACTACCGCTATCCCGGAGGCATTCCGGACGACGTCCGCAAACAGGCGGACTACGAGGTCGGCGTCATCTCCCAGATGGGCTTCCCGGGGTACTTCCTCGTGGTGGCTGACTTCATCAACTGGGCGAAGAACAACGGCATCCGGGTAGGCCCGGGCCGTGGTTCCGGTGCCGGATCGATGGCCGCCTACGCGATGCGCATCACCGACCTGGATCCGCTGCGCCACGGACTGATCTTCGAACGCTTCCTGAATCCCGACCGCGTCTCCATGCCTGACTTCGACGTCGACTTCGACGATCGCCGCCGCTCCGAGGTGATCCGCTACGTCACCGAAAAATACGGTGATGAACGCGTCGCCATGATCGTCACCTACGGCACTATCAAGGCCAAGCAGGCGCTCAAGGACTCCTCCCGCGTGATGGGCTACCCGTTCTCGATGGGGGAGCGGCTCACCAAGGCAATGCCCCCTGACGTGATGGGCAAGGGAATCTCGCTGGTCGACGTCCACAACAAGGACGCCAAGCGCTACTCGGAGGCCGAGGAACTCCGGGAACTGCTGAAGGCCGACGCCGACGCGCAGAAAGTCTTCGAAACCGCACTCGGCCTCGAGGGGCTGAAGCGGCAGTGGGGAGTCCATGCGGCCGGCGTCATCATGTCCTCGGAGCCGTTGATCGACATCATCCCGATCATGCGCCGCGACCAGGACGGCCAGATCATCACGCAGTTCGACTATCCCACCTGTGAGGGCCTTGGCCTGATCAAGATGGACTTCCTCGGTCTGCGAAACCTCACGATCATGACCGACGCCCTGGAGAACATCAAGCTCAACCGCGACTTCGAGCTCGACCTTGAGACGCTGCCGCTCGAGGACAAGGAATCCTACGAGCTGCTCGCCAGGGGAGACACCCTGGGCGTGTTCCAGCTCGACGGCGGGCCCATGCGTTCGCTGCTGAAGCTGATGCGCCCGGACAACTTCGAGGACATCTCCGCTGTTATTGCGCTGTACCGGCCGGGCCCCATGGGAGCGAATTCGCACACCAACTACGCGCTGCGCAAGACCGGCGTCCAGGAAATCACGCCCATCCATCCGGAGCTGGAGGAGCCGCTCGCCGAAATCCTCAACACCACCTACGGCCTGATCGTGTATCAGGAGCAGGTGATGGCCATCGCACAGAAGGTAGCCGGTTACTCGCTTGGCCAGGCGGACAT
Organism: Arthrobacter sp. 35/47; assembly: GCF_000520475.1. Taxonomy (NCBI): domain Bacteria; kingdom Bacillati; phylum Actinomycetota; class Actinomycetes; order Micrococcales; family Micrococcaceae; genus Arthrobacter; species Arthrobacter sp. 35/47. The sequence continues at coordinate 61,862 of NZ_KI914618.1, read as the reverse complement.
CCTTCGCCGCGCCATGGGCAAGAAGAAGAAGGAAGAGCTGGACAAGCAGTTCGCCGGCTTCTCCCAGGGCATGAGAGACAGTGGCTATTCCGACGCCGCGGTCAAGACCCTCTGGGACATCCTTCTGCCGTTCTCCGATTACGCCTTCAACAAGGCGCACTCCGCCGCCTACGGGGTGGTCGCATACTGGACTGCCTACCTGAAGGCTCATTACCCCTCTGAATACATGGCTGCCCTGCTGACCAGCGTGGGCGACGACAAGGACAAGCTTGCGCTCTACCTCAACGAGTGCCGCCGTATGGGCATCACCGTCCTGCCTCCGGACGTCAATGAATCGAGCGTCAACTTCACCCCGGTGGGCACTGACATCCGATTCGGCATGGGCGCCATCCGGAACGTCGGCGCCAACGTGGTCGGGGCGATGGTCGCTGCCCGCGAGGAGAAAGGCGCGTTCGAGTCCTTCTCCGATTTTCTCCAGAAGGTTCCCGCGGTGGTCTGCAACAAGCGAACCATTGAGTCGCTGATCAAGGCCGGCGCATTCGATTCCCTCGGAAACCCGAGGAGGGCACTGGCGATGATCCATGAGGAAGCGGTGGACTCCGTCGTCGTGCTGAAACGAAACGAGGCGGCCAACCAGTTCGACCTCTTCAGCGCCTTTGATGATCCGGGCGCCGGTACCGGCCTGTCGGTCGAGGTTCCGGATCTGCCGGAGTGGGCCAAGAAGGACAAGCTCGCCTTCGAACGGGACATGCTGGGACTGTATGTGTCCGACCATCCGCTCCAGGGGCTCGAAGGACTCCTCAGCCAGCACGCGGACTCGGCGATCACGTCCATCATCGGGGAGGACGGTCCGGCCGACGGCGCCTCCGTGACGATCGCGGGCATGATCACGTCGTTGCAGCGGCGGATCGCGAAGAACAGCGGGAATGCGTACGCCCGGGCCGAGATCGAGGACCTGGGCGGATCCATGGAGGTCATGTTCTTCGGCCAGGTGTACGGTCCGATCGCCTCTGTCCTGGAAGAGGACCTCATCGTGGTGGTTCGCGGCCGCCTCCAGCGGCGCGACGACGGCACAGTCACGCTGAACGCGCAGGAGCTTTCAGTGCCGGACCTCACCGAGGGGCACTCGGGCCCGGTAGTCATCTCCATGCTGCACCACAGGGCAACCGAGCCGGTGATCCACGAACTCGGGTCGGTACTGAGGCAACACCGCGGAAACTCCGAGGTGAGGCTGCAAGTGCGGAAGGAACGCCAGCTGTCGGTGCTCTCGCTACCGGTCGATTTGCGGGTCAACCCCACCCCGGCGCTGTTTGGAGACCTTAAGGTGCTGCTCGGACCGACATGCCTCGACGCGTGAGGCCGGACAGCCGGAACGGTTGGAGTAGAAAAATGCCGAGTTCATCCACGCAACCCGCCACCTATCCGCCGCCCGTCTATGCGGGGCCGGCCCCCCACACGCCGGTGCCGCCGTCGTCCCTGCTATGGTGGGGCGCCGCCATGGCGTTGCTGGGTCCCGTCCTCGGGATCCTCTGGTGGGTGGCTTCCCCCGGAGGGGCTTTCTACGGTGATCGCGCCGAGGCGGAGACCTGGCTCGCCCGGGACCTCGTGCTCGGTGGTCTGGAACTGGTGGCCGGAGTCGTCGTCGGTTGGCTCCTCAGCAACCGGCTGGAGTTACCGGGAGCCTGGCAGCGGGTATGCACTGCGGTGGTCGGGAGTGTGCTGGGCTCCGTGCTTGCCGTGGCCGTCGGCCAGGGGCTGGGTGCCCTGTTCTCCGGTGGAGCCAGTGAATTCCCCTTTGTCCTGCGCTCCCTGGGCGTTGCGGCAATCTGGCCCGCCGCAGCCACGCTTGTCGTGTTCCTTGCCTCGCTGCTTGGCCTGCTGCTGGTGCGGCCGAAGCGCTGAGCCTGCCGTCTCCCCGGGCGTGGGAAGGAACCGGTGCCGCCGCCGGTAGAATTGCGGCTGTGAATGCCGAGACCGCTCCCGCTTCCTTTGACGCCTTCCGGACCATAGATCTGCGCGGGACGCATCTGTCCGCGGCCGAGCTGAGGTCGGCAATGCCCCGCAGCACTTCCGCATCCTTTGATTCAGTTGCTGCCCGTGTGGAAGGCATCATTGCAGACGTCCGCACGCGCGGCTTCGACTCGCTCACCGAACTTGCGCAACGGTTCGACGGCGTCGAACAGCACCATCCCCTGGTGCCCGCGGAGGCCCTGCGTGAATCCCTTCGGACCCTCGATCCCAGCGTGCGCTCCGCGCTTGAAGAGTCCATCGACCGTGCCCGTGCCTTCGCAGCCGCGCAGAAGCCCGAGGACGTGTCCCTGGATATCCGTCCCGGTGCAGTGCTCACCCACCGCTGGGTTCCGGTAGGGCGGGTGGGGTTGTATGTTCCCGGTGGGCTCGCGGTGCTTGCCTCATCAGTCGTCATGAACGTGGTGCCGGCACAGGCAGCGGGCGTGGAATCGATTGCCCTTGCATCGCCTCCGCACAAGGACTTCGGCGGGCTGCCGCACCCGG
>NZ_KI914618.1:57018-59248 GCF_000520475.1 Arthrobacter sp. 35/47 | reverse complement strand
GCACAAGGACTTCGGCGGGCTGCCGCACCCGGTCATCCTGGCGGCGGCTGAACTGCTGGGCGTCAACGAGGTGTATGGCATCGGCGGGGCGCAGGCCATCGCGGCGTTCGCCTACGGTGTCGCCGGGGATGGAAACCGGAATCCGATCGAGCCGGTGGATGTGGTGACCGGCCCCGGGAACATCTACGTCGCCACCGCCAAACGGTTGGTCAAGGGCGTGGTCGGTATCGACGCGGAGGCAGGCACCACGGAAATCGCCGTACTGGCGGACCGTACGGCCCAGCCAAGGCTGGTGGCGGCTGACCTCATCAGCCAGGCCGAACACGACCCGAACGCTGCGTCGGTGCTGATCACCCCGTCGGTTGAGCTTGCGGCGGCCGTACGCGCCGAATTGTCGGTGCAGGTGGCTTCCACCAGGCACCGCGAACGGGTGGAGACCGCCCTGACCGGACCGCAGTCGGGCACCATCCTCGTTGACGACATCGACCACGGAGTGACCGTGTGTGACGCCTACGCCGCCGAGCACCTTGAAATCCACACCGCAGACGCAGCGGCCGTCGCTGCCCGCATACGGAATGCGGGGGCGGTCTTCGTCGGCGAGTACAGCCCTGTGAGTTTGGGGGACTACTGTGCCGGTTCCAACCATGTGCTCCCCACTGCGGGCACAGCGGCGTTTGCCTCGGGGCTCAGCGTTTACACCTTCCTGCGGGCGATGCAGGTTATTGATTACAGCGCTGACGCGCTGCAGGAGGTAAGCCGGCACGTCGTGCAGCTGGCACAGGCGGAAGATCTTCCCGGACACGGCGACGCTGTGCAGGTGCGCTTCCCCTGACTGATCCCGCCCGGGCCCTCTCCGAGCGCGAACTCAAACCACCATATGTAGTAATGACACTGTTGTAGTTTCACTACATCTAGTCTTAGAATGGTCCCACGGCCCCGCTTCAAGCGGTTCCGTGGGTCCGATCGACATACTGTAGTCGCCTAGCCGAGACGAGGGTGGAATGTACTGTCCGTTCTGCCGCAGTGCCGACTCCCGGGTAGTTGACAGCCGGTTGACCGATGACGGATCAGCCATACGTCGCCGGAGGCAGTGCCCCGAATGCGGCAAGCGCTTCACCACGGTGGAGACAACCAGCCTGGCCGTGATCAAGCGCTCGGGTGTTGCCGAGCCCTTCAGCCGCAGCAAGGTCATCAGCGGCGTGCGCAAGGCATGCCAGGGCCGGCCGGTCACTGAAGATGACCTGGCTCTGCTGGCGCAGGAAGTCGAGGAGTCAATCCGCGCGAGCGGGGTAGCGGAAATCGATGCCCATGAGGTGGGTCTGGCGATCCTCGGCCCGCTGCAGAAGCTGGACCAGGTAGCGTATCTGCGCTTTGCCAGCGTGTACCAGGGGTTTGATTCCCTCGAGGACTTCGAGAAAGCAATCGAAAAACTCCGCCGCGAAGCGGAGCATGCTGCCGGCAAGGTTCCCGCCGGCACCCAGCGGCCGCTGACGGCCACCTGATCTCCGGTGGTGGCTGCGGAGGGGAAGCCGCTGCCACCACCGGCACCAATCATTTAGCCGGCCTCGACCGGCTCGCTCTTGAAGTGGAGTGCAGCCTGCAGGGCGGCTCCCACAATTCCTGCGTGATTACGCAGTTCGGCGGGGATGATCGGGGTGCGCAGCGACAGGTTGGGGAGGAAATCCTTGCTGCGCTTCGAGATCCCGCCGCCCACGATGAACAGTTCCGGGGAAAACAGGAACTCGACATGTGAAAAGTACCGCTGCAGCTTGACTGAATACTCGTCCCAGCTCAGCCCCAGCCGTTCGCGGGCCACGGCCGAGGCCTGGGTCTCGGCATCATGCCCGTCAATTTCCAGGTGGCCGAGTTCCGCGTTCGGCACCAGTTTGCCGTCAAAAATGAAGGCGGAGCCGATTCCGGTGCCCAGAGTGATCACCAGCACCGTCCCGTTGACGCCCTTGCCCGCACCGTACTGGACCTCAGCGAGGCCCGCGGCATCGGCGTCGTTGATGACATGCACGTCCCGCCCGAGCACCCTGGTGAACAGGGCATCGACGTCGGTGTCTATCCAGCTGTCGTCAACATTCGCCGCTGAGCGTGCCACGCCATGCTGGATAATTGCGGGAAAAGTGACCCCAATCGGAAGGGAAGTGGGAGGCGCGCCCTCACGGGTGGACAGTTCCGCCACGATGTCGGCGACGACAACCGCCACTGCCTCCGGTGTGGCAGG
>NZ_KI914618.1:52116-56918 GCF_000520475.1 Arthrobacter sp. 35/47 | reverse complement strand
TCGGGGCCCGCCGGTAATGCATTGTCAATGCTAGGGGAGCGTCAACACCTCGGCGCCGGTGTCGGTCACAACGAGCGTGTGCTCAAACTGGGCTGTGCGTTTCCGGTCCCGGGTAACGACTGTCCAGTCATCGGGCCACATGTCCCACTCGATGGTGCCGAGGGTGAGCATGGGTTCGATGGTGAACACCATTCCCGGTTCGATGATCCGGTTATAGGCCGGTGCCGCGTCATAGTGGGGGATGATCAGCCCCGTATGGAACGCTTCGCCGACTCCATGACCTGTGAAGTCCCGCACAACACCGTAGCCGAATCTTCTGGCGTAGGACTCAATGGCACGTCCGATGACGTTTATTTCGCGTCCCGGTGCCACTGCCTTGATGGCCCGGTTCAGGGATTCCCGGGTTCGTTCCACAAGGAGACGCGACTCTTCATCGACCTCCCCCACGAGGAAGGTGTGGTTTGTATCCCCGTGTACGCCGTCGATGTACGCGGTGATGTCGATGTTGATGATGTCTCCGTCGCGGAGCACGGTCGAGTCCGGGATGCCGTGGCAGATGACCTCATTGAGTGACGAACACAGTGACTTGGGGAATCCGCGGTAGCCCAGCGTGGACGGGTACGCGCCCTGCCCGACCAGGAACTCGTGTCCCACCGCGTCCAGCTCATCGGTGGTGACGCCCGCCTTGATATGGCGCCCCACTTCCTGGATTGCCTGCGCGGCGATCCTGCCGGCCCGACGGATCCGCTCGATCGTTTCGGGTGACTTGACTTCGGAACCTTCGAAGCGCGCAGGGCCCGGGCGCCCCACATACTCCGGGCGCTGGATCGACGCCGGCACCGCGCGGGGAGGGCTGACGGTCCCCTGGACAAGCGTGCCGACGGGTGCGGTAGAGGAATGGTGGGGCATACCCTTGATCCTATCGGTGTGGAACCACCGGAGCCGAAAGCGGAAGCAACACTAAGGAGGCCGGGATGGTGCAGTACTGGTACAACGTCCAGACGCACGAGGTTGAAGAAGACGCCCAGTCCGATTGGAGCCAGCTCATCGGGCCCTACCCCACGCGGGCGGAAGCCGAACGTGCCCTGGAGAAGGTTCAGGAGCGGAACCGGGCGTGGGAAGCCCAGGACGAGGAATAGCCCTCGCGGTCAGCCCTGGAAGCTGTGGTCGGGGCCGGGAAAACTTCCGTCCCGGACCTCGTCTCCGTAGGCTCGCGCTGCCTGGGCGAGAACCGACCGGACATCGGCAAACTGCTTGACGAACTTCGCCTGCCTGCCCGCCCGCAGGCCGGCCATATCCTGCCAGACCAGCACCTGCCCGGTGGTTGCGGAGCCTGCCCCGATCCCGATGGTCGGCACACTCACAGCTTTGTCCACCTCGGCAGCCACGTCGGCCGGCACCATTTCCATCAGCACGCAGAAGGCGCCCGCCTCGGCAAGGGCCACTGCATCCTCAACCACCCGCCGGCCGGCGTCCCCTCTGCCCTGAACCCGGTATCCGCCCAGGGAATGCTCGCTCTGCGGAGTGAACCCTACGTGGGCCATGACGGGAATGCCCGCCCGGACAATTGCGCGCACGGTATCGGCGTAATCCTTGCCGCCCTCCATCTTGACCGCATGCACGAGCCCTTCCTTCATCAGGCGGATCGAGGACTCAACCCCCTGCGCAGGTGAGACCTCATAACTTCCGAAGGGAAGGTCCGCTACGACCAGGGCGCGCCTTGCGCCCCTGGTTACAGCGCGTGAAAAGAGGATCATCTCGTCCAGGGTGATGGGCAGGGTAGTGGCATGACCCAGCACATTGTTGGCGGCGGAGTCTCCGATCAGCAGCACCTCGATGCCCGCTCCGTCGAAGATTTCCGCAGCATACTGGTCGTACGCTGTCAGCATGGCGAATCGCCGGCCCTCGTCCTTCGCGGCCTGCAGATGATGCGTCCGGATGCGCGCTGCGGACGGCGGCGAGGCGTTTGCCGCCGTCGGGGAGCCGGTTCCGTAGGGGGCTGGAGTTTCCGCGGAATTCATGACCACGAGCCTACTTGACGGGTAACTCCGGCGTAACACAAGGCGGACATACTGGACCGGGCACAGTCCTGCATGACCCGGGTCCCGCGCCGGCCGGGCATTGTCAGTAAAGTGAGCAGCGGACCGGGGAACAGCGCCCCCTGTCATGCGGAGTGCCGCAGCGACCGGGGATGAGTATGAAAGAGGTTGGAATGGATCGGCAGCAGGAGTTCGTCCTACGCACCATCGAGGAACGTGACGTCCGTTTTGTCCGGCTGTGGTTCACCGACGTCGTCGGCTCCCTGAAGTCGGTTGCACTGGCGCCGGCGGAAGTTGAGGGCGCGTTCGAGGAGGGGCTCGGATTCGACGGGTCCTCGATTGAGGGCCTCGCTCGGGTATTCGAGTCCGACATGCTTGCCCAACCCGATCCGTCCACCTTCCAGATCCTGCCGTGGCGGGGCGAGAAGGAGCAGACGTCCCGGATGTTCTGCGACATCCTCACCCCTGACGGGCAGCCGTCGTCGGCCGATCCCCGGGGGGTCCTGAAGCGCACGCTCGCCAAAGCCGCAGACATGGGCTTCACCTGCTACACCCATCCCGAAATCGAGTTCTACCTCCTCAAGTCGGACGAGCTCGGCCCCGACGGCCAGCCGATCCCCGTGGACCAGGCCGGCTACTTCGACCACGTGCCCGGCGGTGTCGCGCAGGACTTCCGGCGGACCGCCGTTGCAATGCTCGAATCGGTAGGGATTTCGGTCGAGTTCAGCCACCACGAGGCAGGGCCCGGACAGAATGAGATCGATCTCCGCTACGCCGACGCCCTCCAGACCGCTGACAACATCATGACGTTCCGCACGGTCATCAAGGAGGTGGCGCTCACCCAGAACAGTTACGCCACCTTTATGCCCAAGCCCTTCTCCGACCACCCCGGCTCCGGCATGCACACGCATTTCTCGCTCTTCGAGGGGGACTCCAATGCCTTCTTCGAAGCGGGTGCTGAATTTCAGCTGTCGAAGACAGCGCGTCAGTTCATCGCAGGCATCCTGCGGCACGCGCCCGAGTTCACGGCGGTGACCAACCAGTTCGTGAATTCCTACAAGAGGCTCTGGGGCGGCGGCGAAGCGCCGAGTTACCTTTCCTGGGGCCACAACAACCGGTCCGCGCTGGTTCGGGTACCGCTCTACAAGCCGAACAAAGGGCAGTCCGCCCGCATCGAGTACCGGGGAATCGACTCCGCCACCAACCCGTATCTGGCGTACTCGGTGCTGCTGGGGGCAGGCCTGAAGGGCATCGAGGAAGGGTATGACCTGCCGCCGGGTGCGGAAGACGACGTCTGGAGCCTGACCGCCGCGGAACGGCGTGCCATGGGCCACGATCCGCTGCCCGCCAGCCTGCACGACGCCGTCCGGGCCATGGAGGATTCGGAACTCGTGGCCGAGATCCTCGGCGAGCAGGTCTATGAAAACTTCCTGCGGAACAAGCGTGCCGAGTGGCATGATTACCGGATTCAGGTGACCCCCTACGAGCTCAGGCGCAACCTCGGAATCCTCTAGCCGCGGGAGACTAGCTCCATGAGCCTGAACCGGGAACTGATCAGCAGGGGATTCACCGACCTCGACAAGAGCAGCCGCTTCCTTGCGGCTGCAGAGCTCCGGGATATTGCCGAGGACAGGCTGTTCGCGGGGCTGGCACATGCCGCGAACCCTGATCTTGCTCTCCAGTCCCTGGTACGCCTGCTCGCGGTCCACCCCGCGCTGGGGGAACTGGTCCGGGGTGAGGCAGCCGATTCGGAGGCGCTCTTCCGTCTGCTGGGCGCTTCGGAGGCACTCGCCGAGTTCCTCATGCGGCACCCCGAGCATTCCGACGTCGTCCGAGCCCGGACCAGCGCTGAACCCGGAACAGTGGAAGCCGCTTCGCTGCGGAGCTCGCTGCTTGAGTCGGTCGGAGCCAACGCCGGCGACAGCAATCCGGTTGCCGCCAAAACCGGTGAGGAGGCGTACCGCGCCCTTCGCACGCGCTACCGCAGGCATCTCACCGAGTTGGCCATCCGGGACCTGAGCGCAGCGTCACCGACGGACTTCCTTCCCTTGGTGGGGCAGGAACTCGCTGACCTCGCGGCAGCGGCGCTCGAAGCGGCACTTGCCGTGACGCGGGCGGAACTCGCTGAAACCTATCCGGCCTCGGATATCGCAGCTGTGCGACTGGCCGTGATTGGGATGGGCAAGTGCGGGGCGGGTGAACTGAACTACATCTCAGACGTTGATGTCATCTACGTCATCGAGGCTGATGAGCTGGGTGAAGACACAGCGGTGCGCATCGGTACAGGCCTGGCATCGGGAATTTCACGTGCCGTGACGTCGGCGGGGCGGGAGCCCGGGCTGTGGGAGGTGGACGCCAATCTGCGTCCCGAGGGCAAGGACGGTCCGCTGGTCCGAACCCTCGATTCCCACCTTAAGTACTACGCGCGCTGGGCGCAGACCTGGGAGTTCCAGGCCCTGCTCAAGGCCCGCCCGATTGCCGGAGACCCGGATCTCGGCGCGAAGTATTCCGCGGCGGTGTCCGACTTGGTGTGGACGTCCTCCGAGCGGGACGGATTTGTGGAATCGGTCCAGGCGATGAGGCGGCGGGTAACGGAAAATATCCCGGCTCATGAGGTCAACAGACAGATCAAACTGGGGGCCGGAGGACTGCGTGACGTCGAATTCACGGTACAGCTCCTCCAGTTGGTCCATGGCAAAGTCGACGAGTCGCTGCGTACCCGATCCACTACCTCGGCCATCTCGGCGCTCAGCTCGGCGGGGT
>NZ_KI914618.1:48324-52016 GCF_000520475.1 Arthrobacter sp. 35/47 | reverse complement strand
CGGCGCTCAGCTCGGCGGGTTATATCGGGCGGAGGGACGCCCAGGAGTTCGACCAGTCCTACCGGTTCCTGCGCGTCCTCGAACATCGAATCCAGTTGGTGCAGATGCGCCGCACACACCTCATGCCCGAAGACGAGCCGAGCCTCAAGGCACTGGCGAAATCGTCTGCCAGCTCCCTGCTGGAAAACCGCCCCACGGCGGCAGCACTCAGCGAACAGTGGCAGCAGACCAAGCGGCTGGTCCGGCGGCTCCACGAATCGATCTTCTACAGGCCGCTGCTGAATGCTGCCGCGAACCTGAGCGCTGACGAGGTCCGCCTGACCCCGGAGGCGGCCCGCGCCCGGCTTGCTGCATTGGGCTATGTGGACCCCCGCGGAGCGCTGCGCCATATCGAGGCCCTCACCTCGGGAATCAGCCGACGCTCAGCCCTGCAGCGTCAACTGCTGCCGGTGCTGCTCGACTGGCTGGCGGACGGCGTCGACCCGGATGCAGGCCTGCTCGGCTTCCGCCGCCTGAGCGAGTCGCTGGGGGAGACGCACTGGTATCTGGGGATGCTCCGGGACTCCAAGGCCGCGGCAGAGCGGCTGTGCCACATCCTGTCCTCGAGCCGCTTCATCACCGACCTCCTGGAGGTTTCCCCGGAGTCCACCAAATGGCTCGGCTCGGACAAGGAGCTGATGCCGCTGCCGTTCGAGGCGCAGTGGCAGGAGATCCAGTCGAAGATGTCCCGGCATCCCGCACCCAACGAGGCAATGCGGCTCATCCGGCTGATCCGGCGCCGCGAGATCCTCAGGATCGCCATCGCAGACAGTTCAGGCCTCCTCAGGCAGGAAGAGGTGGGCCCGGCGCTGGCAGACGCGGACCGCGCCGCCGTTCTGGGGGCGCTGAACGTCGCCGAAGCGGAAGTCCATGCTGGAGAGCAGGCGCTGACCGACGTCGTCGTCGTCGCCATGGGGCGCCAGGGCGGGCGGGAAATCACCTACGGGTCCGACGCGGACGTCATGTATGTGCACCGGCCCCGGGACGGTGCCGACCCGGCGGCGGCGCAGACCCAGGCCGAAAGGATAGTGGGCCAGCTGCGCCAGCTCTTGCAGCAGCCATGTACCCCTCCGATTCTCGCCGAACGGGTCCTCGAGGTGGACGCGGACCTGCGGCCGGAGGGCAAGCAGGGGCCGATGGTGCGCTCTCTCGAATCGTTTCGTGAGTACTATCGGCGCTGGTCGCTGGTCTGGGAGTCACAGGCGCTCCTTCGGGCGTTGCCTATCGCCGGCGACGACGGGCTGGCCGATGATTTCCGAAGGCTCATCGACCCCGTCCGCTACGAGCGGGAGGTCAACGACGGCGACCTGCGGGAAATCCGCCGGCTGAAGGCGCGGATGGAGTCCGAGAGGTTGCCGCGCGGTGCAGACCCGTCACGCCACCTGAAACTGGGCAGGGGCGGACTCAGCGACGTTGAATGGCTCATCCAGCTGCTTCAGCTCCAGCACGCCCGTGAGATCCCTGCGCTGCGGACCACATCCTCGCTGGAGGCGATGGACGCGGTGGAAGCGCACGGACTCCTGCCGGACGACGACGTCGCCACCCTGCGCTCAAGCTGGCGCCTCGCCTCACGTGTGAGGGCAGCGAACACCGTCTGGGGCGGTAAACAGTCCGACCTGCTGCCATCCTCCCGGCGGGACCTTGAAGCGGTAGCCCGCTGGTGTGGGTACGGACCAGGCAAAGGAACCCAGCTCGAAGAGGACTACCTGCGGCTGACCCGCCGGAGCCGCGCAATCTTTGAACGGTATTTTTACGGGTACGGAGAGTAGAACCGGGTTGCCGTTAACCGCAAAGCGGGGCCGCACCGAAGTGCGGCCCCGCTTTGCGGTCTTGTGGCTAGACGCCGTAGTACAGCTCGAACTCGTAGGGGTTCGGACGCAGGGCGAGAGGGGTGATTTCCACCTCACGCTTGTAGGCGATCCAGGTATCGATGAGGTCCTGGGTGAATACACCGCCGGCCTGCAGGAACTCGTTGTCGGCTTCCAGAGCCAGCAGAGCTTCCTCCAGCGATCCGGGCGCCTTCTGGATGTCCTTGGCCTCTTCGGCCGGAAGCTCGTAGAGATCCTTGTCGATTGGGTCCGCCGGCTCGATCCGGTTCTTGATTCCGTCAAGGCCGGCCATCAGCTGTGCCGCGAAGGCCAGGTAAGGGTTGGACGACGGATCCGGAGCGCGGAACTCGATGCGCTTTGCCTTCGGGTTGGAACCGGTGATCGGGATACGGATGCCGGCTGAGCGGTTACCCTGCGAGTACACCATATTGACGGGGGCCTCGAAGCCCTTGACCAGGCGACGGTAGGAGTTGACCGTCGGGTTGGTGAAGGCGAGTACTGCCGAAGCGTGCTTGAGAAGCCCGCCGATGTACCAGCGGGCAAGATCCGAGAGCCCGGCGTAGCCACGCTCGTCGTAGAACAGCGGATCGCCGTTGCTCCACAGTGACTGGTGGCAGTGCATGCCGGAACCATTGTCACCGAAGATCGGCTTGGGCATGAAGGTCGCGGACTTCCCCCAGGCGTTGGCGACGTTCTTGATGATGTACTTGAACTTCTGCAGGTCGTCAGCTGCGTGCACCATGGTGGTGAACTTGTAGTTGATCTCGGCCTGGCCTGCGCCGCCGACCTCGTGATGCGAACGCTCAACCTCAAGGCCGACCGCGTCCAGCTCGACGCACATTGCGTCGCGGAGGTCAGCCTGCTTGTCCACCGGAGCTACAGGGAAGTAGCCGCCCTTGAACGGAGTCTTGTAGCCGAGGTTTCCGCCGACTTCCTCCCGGCCCGTGTTCCACGGAGCTTCGATCGAATCGACCTTGTAGAAGCTGCCCTGGGGGCTGGACTCGTACTGGACGTTCTCGAAGATGTAGAACTCAGCTTCGGGAGCAAAGAAGGCGGTGTCCGCGATGCCCGTGGATGCCAGGTAGGCCTCGGCACGCTCTGCCACTCCGCGGGGGTCGCGGTGGTAGGGGTCGCCGGTGCGGGGGTTCACGATAGAGAAATTCAGTGCGAGCGTCTTCTCGATCCGGAATGGGTCGATGAATGCGGTGGTGACATCGGGAATCAGCTGCATGTCCGACTCCGCAATGCCCTGGAAACCGCGGATTGATGATCCGTCGAACAGCTGGCCGTGTACGAAAAAGTCTGCATCGACGGACTTCGCGGGGACGTTGAAGTGCTGCTGCACGCCCGGAAGATCGGTGAAACGGATATCGACAAACTTCACATCTTCGTCGGCGATGTACTTGAGGACTTCGTCCGCATTCTTGAACATCGGATTATGCTCCTAACGCATATTCGGGGGAGAGCGACCGGGGCCGGTAGCGCGGGGGAAACGCCGCATGGCTTGCCTGCTGCGGTCGCAACAGCATCCACACTATGAATGCGCAGTTACCCACTGGTGTCGCAAATGTTTCCGGCATGTAACTTAAGCGGGCAGCTTCGCACACGTGCTCATCCATCTACCCTAGCGGTCCCTCTCTTCGCTGCGGTTCCTCACAGCGCGTCGCCGCCCTGCCGGGAAGCACCGCCGGGCGCCGGTGACCCGCAGGATAGAGTTGGACGGTGGTTGACCGCAGAGATATCAGTTCATGGCTGGAAGGACCGCCGTCACGGGGACCGGGTCACTGGCCGGGCCGGCGTCTCGGCCGGCCGGCCGACGGCCGA
>NZ_KI914618.1:34636-48224 GCF_000520475.1 Arthrobacter sp. 35/47 | reverse complement strand
TCTCGGCCGGCCGGCCGACGGCGGAGGTTCGATCGCCCGCCCCGGGCGCAGGCTGGGTGCACTGATGATCGACTGGGCTCTGTGCAGCCTGATATCGGCCGCCTTTTTCGGATACGACGGCCTGGCAACTCTCGGCATCTTCGCGCTTGAACAGATGATTCTGGTCGGAACCCTCGGATACAGCGTCGGGCACCGGGTCTTCAAACTGCAGGTTCAGCGCCTGGAGGGCCGTCCGGCCGGCTTTGGACCGGCTATCGTGCGCACTGCCTTGATCTGTCTCGTGATTCCGGCAGTTATTTTCGATGAAGATCAGCGCGGACTGCACGACCGGGCCGTGGGCACCGTACTGGTGCGGACGTCCAGCTGACCCGGCTTCGCATGAAGCCTAGCGGCCGCGCATCGCCTTGCGGTCCGGGCGGGCCTTGAAGGGGTCCACGCCTTTCGGGATAGGCATCCGCGGACCAAGAGCGCTCAGACGCTTGTCGACGGCGGACACTTCCTGCTTGGTCAGGTTCTTCTTCATCTTCTGGAGTGTCTTGGAGATGCGCTGCAGGGGAACCTGGCCTTCTCCGTTGCCCGCGTGCACCACCTGGACCGGTACCCCGGGCACGATCCGGTTCATCTTCACCCGTTCGGCGTTGACCAGCTGCTTGACCCGGCTGACGGGACCTTCGGCTACCAGCACAATGCCCGGACGGCCGATTGCACGGAAGACCGCGTCCTGCGTGCGTGGGTTGACAGCGACCGGCTCGTCCTTCAGGATCCAGCCGCGACGCAGGACGCTCAGAGCGGCTCCCGCAGCCCCCGGCTTACCTTCGATCTGCGCAAAGGCTGCCCGTTCCGCGCGCCTGGACAGGATAAAGAGTGCTGCGAGGAAGGCCAGAGGGATGGCGATGATGAGCATGGTGACCACGTTGCGGATCAGGAATCCGATCACGAGCCCTACCGCAATGACCCCCAGGAACGCCAGCACCATAACCCACACGGCGTTCGGATCATTGCGGCGCGTCATTGCGAAAACTTCGCCGATGCGCTTCAGAGTGCCCGGCTTCTTCGGAGGCTTGTCCGCCTTCGGTTTGCGTGCGAAAAATCGGCGCCGCGGGGCCGATCCGTCGGCGTTCGAAGCGGTGTCGGAGCTGTTGTCAGTACTGTTGGCCATAGTGCCTTAAGTCTACGTGATGCCCAACGCACATCGGACGCCCGCGCGAGGCGAACGTCCGATTTCAGCAGGGGAACCCGGCCGGCCGATCAGCCTGCCAGCAGGCTGGAGGCTTCCTGCAGGGTGCTTCCGGAGTCCTCAATGTGGGCGAGCTCGGGAGGAAGCTCAAGACCCTTCTTTCGCATCGCCCGCGCCCAGAGCCGGCCGGCCCGGTAGGACGAACGGACGAGCGGCCCGCTCATGACGCCGAGGAAACCGATTTCGTCGGCCTCCTCCTGAAGCTCAACGAACTCCTGGGGCTTCACCCAGCGGTCCACGGGAAGATGCCGCTCACTGGGACGGAGATATTGCGTAATGGTGATCAGGTCGCATCCCGCGGCATGAAGATCACGGAGCGCTTCGGAGATCTCGGCCCGGGTTTCGCCCATTCCAAGAATCAGGTTGGATTTGGTTACCATTCCCTGGTCCCTGCCCTGGGTGATGACGTCCAGCGACCGTTCGTAACGGAAGGCTGGGCGGATACGTTTGAAGATCCGCGGGACCGTTTCAACATTGTGGGCGAACACTTCCGGGCGTGCATCGCAGATCGCGGTGATGTGATCCGGGTTGCCGGAAAAATCCGGAATGAGGATTTCGACGCCGGTTCCCGGGTTGAGCGCGTGAATCTGGCGGATGGTCTCGGCGTAGAGCCACACACCCTCGTCTTCCAGATCGTCGCGGGCCACTCCGGTCACTGTGGCGTAGCGGAGGTTCATGGACTGGACCGACTGGGCAACCTTGAATGGTTCACTGCGGTCAAGTGGAGCCGGCCGCCCGGTGTCGATCTGGCAGAAGTCGCAGCGGCGGGTGCATTCCGAACCGCCGATCAGGAAAGTCGCTTCCCGGTCTTCCCAGCATTCGAAGATGTTCGGGCAGCCTGCTTCCTCACAGACTGTGTGCAGACCTTCCTTCTTCACCAGGTTTTTCATGCCGACGAACTCGGGACCAATGTTTACCTTGGCCTTGATCCAGTCGGGCTTGCGCTCAACCGGAACGGCGGCGTTGCGTGCTTCGACGCGCAGCAGGCGTCTTCCCTCGGGGGCGAGGCTCACAGTAAGGCTCCTTCCGGCCGGTCGTTGCCGACGGCCCGTGCTGTCTTGATTGCGGCGGGATGCTGGTCGGCACCAAGCACCAGTGCCGTTTCATTGTTGCGCAGCTCTTCTTCGATGCGCGAGACCAGATCGGCCGGGGTGACGGTCCGGCCGAGCTCATGCGAAATGCTTGTCACCCCGGCGTCGGTGATGCCACAGGGGACGATCTGGGCGAACGGGGCAAGATCATTGCTGCAGTTGATGGCGAATCCGTGCATGGTCACGCGGCGGTTGATGCGAATGCCGATTGCGGCGATCTTCCGGTCCGGTCCGCGGTCATCCGCCGCCAGCCATACTCCGGATCTTCCCTCGATACGGATGCCGGACAGGCCATAATCCGTCAGCACAGCGATGATGACGTCTTCAAGAATGCCGACGTAGTCGGCAACCCGGGTGGGTTCAGGAAGGGCCAAAATCGGGTAAGCGACCAGCTGTCCCGGTCCGTGCCATGTCAGCTTGCCGCCTCGGTCAACCGGGACAACGGGAGTGCCGTCAAAGGGTTTCTCATGCTCTTCGGTCCGTTTGCCGGCGGTGTAGACGGGGGAGTGTTCGAGCAGGAGGACGCTGCTCGGCGATGTTCCGGCAATAACCGAGGCGTGCAGCGCCTTTTGCCGGTCCCAACCTTCAAGGTAGTCAACGAAGTGCGGGTCGAATCCGATTCGGGAGAACTCCAGAGTCATTCCACAAGCGTAGACCCGCGCAGCACCGATTCCACATTCGGTGAAACGGCCATGGGTGTGGATAACTTCTGCACCGGAAAGCCGTATGGCCGAGACTGGTGCGCATGGACAACTTCCTTCGCCAGACTGCAGCGGGGCCGCCAACCGGTTACCTCCTGGACTCCGCACGGGAGAAGCCTCCGCACCTGAGCGGTTACACCACCCGCAGACTGCTTGGCGTGGGCAGCAGCGCAGCCGTCTGGCTCGTTGAGGATCCGCGCACGGGCACGGAGTGGGCGCTCAAGATTCCTTCCGCTTCGCCCGGTATCGCTGGAAGTGGCACTGGCGGGGACAGCCCGCATACAGCACAGTTGGATCGTGAGATTGCGGTTCTGGGGGCGCTGAACCATCCGCACCTGCTGGGTCTCCGAGGATCCGTCTCCACAGACTGCGGTCCCGGAATCCTCGCGGAATACGCGGCCGGCGGTTCGCTGCTCAATCTGGTCAGCGCCCGCGGGCGGCTCAGTATCGGTGAAGTGGTCACAGTTCTGGCGCCTATCGCGCAGGCGGTCGCATACCTCCATTCCTCCTCCGTTCTGCACGGCGATGTATCGCCGGGAAACGTTCTATTCTCCGCAGAGGGAAAGCCGCTACTCGCTGATCTGGGTATCAGCCGCCTGCTCGGGGAACCCCGGGAACGCGTCACCGGAACGGCCGGTTTCGCCGAAGGGAGGCGTGAGTGGGCGCAGGCCACCGGCCACGCCGCGGACGTCTATTCCCTCGCTGCCCTCGGCTGGTACGCGCTGACCGGCAGCCCGCCCGGCCAGGCAAGGGACCGGGCGCCGCTGACCCTTCTGGTGCCTGAGGTGCCGGCCGAGCTGCTTTCCATCCTCGAAGCCTGCCTGCACGACGATCCCCGGAAACGGCCTTCAGCAGGCGAGCTGGCGGACACTGTACTGCGCTCGGCCGCGCCGCTTCCGCTGGACCTGGTTGCTGCGGTGCATCCTTCCGTCCTTCCGCAACTGCTGACCCGGCGCGCTGCAGGGGAACAGCTGCGGGACCCGCGGTCCCGTCTTTCTGCCGCGATCCGGGTCCTGCGAGGGGCAAGGGGCGGGCGGGCTAAACTCCCACTGCGGCCAGGCGCGGTGTCCGGGAAGCCCCGGAAGGCGCGGCGAAGGGCCGGCTCACCGGTCCGGTGGAGCGCGGCGCCGGTGAAAAGCATGGCTGCGGTACTGGTGCTGTGCGGCGCGCTGCTCGCTCTGCCGCATATTCAGCCCGTGGCTGATTACCTAGCTGACGCCGGGAGGCAGCAGCCGGATGTTCCGGGCAGCCCGGACAGCCTTGCAGGCACCCCGGAGCGCGCGGCGCTTTCTCCCACCATGGAGGAGAGGCTGGCGCATACAGAGCCAGTCACAGCGCTGTCGGCGCTGGTGACGGTACGGGCCATGGCCATGTCAACCGGAGACGAAGGGCTCCTGTCCCACGTCAACATCGAGGATTCGGACGCCATGGCAGCTGACCGGCTACTCCTCGCTGGATTGCGGGAGGGCGGGTATGTGTTCAACGGTCTGAACATCCGCCTTCAGGGCGCTACGGAGCTGGATTCGATTGCGGTCCCGGCGGGCGCTGCGGCGGTGGCGGCCACAGCCGTTCTGTCCGGTTACACGGAGACAGACAGCACGGGCGCTGCTGTCCGGAATGTAGCCGCTCCGGTGCCGCAGGACCTCATCTTCATTCTCGTCAGGCAGGACGACCGCTGGAAAATTGCACGAGTGCACAATAGCGACACCGTCTGAGGGCCTCAGCCCGGTGTGGTTATGATCGGACAATGGCTCCCTATCACTACCTGCGCTATCCGCATCTGTCCAAGGATTTCGTCACATTCGCCGCAGAAAACGACGTTTGGGTCGCTCCTGTTTCCGGTGGGCGGGCCTGGCGTATATCGGCGCTTCAGCAGCCCGTACGCAATCCGAGGTTCTCACCCGACGGTTCAACCATCGCGTGGACTGTGGTGCGGGGTTCTGCGCCGGAAGTAGTGGCCGCGGATACAGACGGCGGTAACTTCCGGCGGCTCACCTACTGGGGGCACCAAAGCACACGGGTGAAAGGCTTCACTGCCGACGGACGGATCGTCGCAACCAGCGCCTTCCGGCACGAGGATCCCCGCCATACGTGGGCTTATACGCTGCCGGTGGATGGTTCGGCGGGCAGCGTTGTGCCATACGGTCCACTGGACGCGATTGTTTACGGGGAAGCGGTCGGTGATGAGCGTCCGGTTGTCATCGGAAGCGTCATTACCCGTGAACAGGCCTGGTGGAAACGATATCGCGGGGGCACCGCCGGAAAGCTCTGGATTGATCCTGACGGCTCCGGGGACTTCACCCGATTCCTGCCGGAGCTGGACGGTAACCTCGCGGACCCGATGTGGGTCGGCGGGCGGCTGGCCTTCCTTTCGGACCATGAGGGATACGGCAACCTCTACTCGGTGGCGCCCAACGGCCAGGATCTCCGGCGACACACAGACCATCAGGATTTCTACGTGCGGCACGCCAGCACGGACGGAACCCGCGTGGTGTACGAGTCCGCCGGCACGCTCTGGCTGCTGGACAACCTCGGTGCTGAACCGCGCACCCTTGAGATCACTCTTGGGTCAGCCTCCACTGGCCGCCGTCCCCAGCCGCTGAACGTCTCCCGGCATCTCGCCGCCGCTTCGCCGGTGGGTGACGGCCGGGCCAGCATCATTGAGTCACACGGAACCCTGCACCTGCTGACCCACAGGGATGGACCGTCACGGGTGGTTGAGGCAACCGCAGGTGTTCGTGCCCGGCTGGGCCGGCCGGTAGGTGATGACCGCGTTGCCTACATTGCCGATCACGAGGGTGAGGAGGCGCTCTACATCCGCAATGTGTTCGACGTCGATCTTCCGGCCTCGAACGGCCCGGTACCTGCCGAGCCGACCACATCCGATGAAGGACTTCCGGCCCCCGTACCGGCGGCGGGGCCGGGCAGTATAGGAGCCCCCGGGGAAAGTGCTGATCCGGACCAGCCGGTTGATCCCGCCGCACCCGAAACGGCGGTTGTCGATGCGCAGGACCATGCCGGCAGCGCAGCGCTCAGCCGTGTAGTGCTCGCAGACCGCTTCAGGGCCAGCAATCTGGCAGTGAGCCCCAACGGGGAAATCCTGGCCCTTGCGGGGGAGATGGGCGAAATACTCATCCACAAGATCGGAAGCGACGGCTACTTCACGCTGTCCACAACCCCGCACGGGGCCATCGATGATCTTGCTTTCTCCCCCGACTCCGCCTGGCTGGTCTGGGCGGAGCCCGTGACCGGAGACGGAGCACGCACCCGCATCCGGCTGGCCCGTGCCACGGAGGACGCGGAGATCCTCGACGTCACGGACGGGCGCTTCCGCGACCACGCGCCGTCGTTCACCCCCGACTGCCGCTATATCGCTTTCCTGTCCGACCGCAGCTTCGACCCGGTGTATGACACTCACCGCTTCGACCTAAGCTTCCCTGCCTCGACCAAGCCGTTCCTGGTGGCGCTTGCTGCGAGCACTGCTTCACCCTTCGGGCCGACGGTACACGATCGGCCGGCGCCGGAGGATGAGGATAAAAAGGAGGCCGTGGTGGACGTCGCGGCAGAACGCCTTGCCGAGCGGATCATTCCCGTGCCGGTTCCGCAGGGGACGTATGAGGGCTTGCGCACAGTGGAGAACGCGCTCCTCTGGGTGGCTGCTGACACGATGGGAATCACCGGAGACGGGCGCGCCACCACCGACGCGAAGGAACCTGCCAAGCGGCTCGAGCGCTTCGACATGATCAAACGGGAGACAACCACCCTCGTGCAGGAGGTAGGTTCGTTCGAGATCAGCGGCGACGGCAAACGGGCTGTGATTGTCAACGCTGGGTCGGTGACGGCCGTGCCGACCTCCGGTCCGGCCGACCCGGAGTCAGCGGAGCGTGTCAGCGTGGACCTGAACCGGATCCGTGTCCTGCTGGATCCTCCGAGCGTATGGCGCCAGGCCTTCGAGGATGCGTGGCGCCTGCAGCGGGACTTCTTCTGGGCTGAGGACATGGGCGGCCTGGACTGGGTGGGGGTGCGTGAGCGCTACCGGCCGCTGCTGGACCGCATTGGATCGCACGACGACCTTGTAGACGTCCTGTGGGAGCTGCATGGTGAGTTGGGGACATCCCACGCCTACGTCACGCCGGCTCTCGCCGGCGAGCCCGGCACAGGTGCGCAGGGTTTCCTCGGCGCTGAGATGAGCCGTTCAGAGCGCGGCTGGCGGGTGGACAGAATCTTCGCCGGAGAATCCTCGGATCCCCAGGCCGCCGCGCCTCTGGCTGCACCCGGAGTTGCCGTAGAACCCGGAGACATCATCCAGGCGGTCGACGGCGTTCCGGTTCCTCCGGACCTTGGCCCCGCCGTGCTGCTCACCGGTGCGGGCGGACGCCCGGTGGAGCTGACCGTTGCCAGACATCATGACGACGGCGCACGGACCACGGTGCGCCGGGTTGCGGTGGTGCCGCTTCGCAGCGAAGAACGGCTCCGTTACCAGAACTGGGTGAATGCCAACCGCACGATTGTGCACGAGGCTTCGGGGGAGCGCTTCGGCTACCTGCATATTCCGGACATGGTGGCGCGCGGATGGGCGCAGCTCCACCGCGACCTCGACCGTGAGACGGCCCGCGACGGGCTGATCATCGACGTGCGCCGAAACCGCGGTGGTCACACCTCGCAGCTCGTGGCAGAACTCATCGGGCGCAAGGTGACGGCGTGGTCGCTTCCTAGGGGAGAGCAGCCCGGCACCTACCCGGCGCACGCACCGCGCGGCCCAGTGGTGATCCTGACGGATGAGTTTGCCGGTTCCGACGGTGACATCATCACCCAGGTGGCGAAGCTTCGGGGGATCGGACCGGTGATCGGGACGCGGACCTGGGGAGGCGTCGTCGGAATCGACGGGCGGTTCAAACTCGCCGACGGTACCGGTGTCACCCAGCCCCGATACGCCTTCTGGATGACCGGCGGCGTCGAATGGGCAGTGGAGAACTACGGAGTGGACCCGGATATCGAGGTCCCGTTCCCGCCGCATGCCTATGCGGCGCAGGAGGATCCGCAGCTTGAGCACGCAGTCGGTATCCTCCGCGAGATGCTGGAGGAACTGCCTACGGACGTGCCTCCTGAGCGGAAGAACTACCCGAAACTGGTGCCGGCTCCCCTCCCTCCGCGGGCCTGACTCCGGTCACGCGCCAGCGAACGACGGCGGCCCGGCACCTCCCCGGATGGGAAGGCGCCGGGCCGTTCGGCGGGGACGAAGGCGCCGGGCCGTTCGGCGGTTCCTAGGACTCCAGCGTCGCGTCCAGCGTAATATTCTTCACCGCGGCCAGGGCCTGGGAGACGGGACAACCGTTCTTGGCGTCGTTGGCGAGCCGCTGGAAGTCCTCCTCGCTCAGCCCGGGAACGGATGCCTGCACCGTGAGACGGATGGCTGTAATGCCCTCTCCGGGCTGGAAATCCACCTCGGCCCGGGTATTGATGCGCTCAGCGGTCTTGCCCTCCTCGCTCAACGCGAGACTGAATGCCATGGAGAAGCATGAGGAGTGGGCAGCTGCGATCAGCTCCTCGGGGCTGGTCTTGCCCTCTGCCTCCTCTGCCCGGGCCTTCCAGGTGACGTCATAGGTGCCAAGACCGGAGGTGTCGAGTGAAACCTGACCCGATCCGCTGAACAGATCGCCGGACCAGACAGTGTGTGCTGCACGTACGGTAGCCATGAGTTCTCCTTTTCGATGTGAATCATGTTCACCGGACGCGGGACGCCCGGCATTTCTCCATCATTTTCGATGAAGAAGCTATGTTGTTCCGCCCCCGGACGCAGATGGCAGCGCCCCGGGAAGCCGGAACGCTGCCATCTGCATGGTGATGCCGTTCAGAGGCCGAGATCTGCCTCAAACGCACCATCTTCAAGACGGGACTTCAGCGACTGCAGGAACCTGCCGGCGTCGGCCCCGTCCACCAGACGGTGGTCGTAGGTGAGGCACAGGTACATCATCGACCGGATGGCGATGGTGTCTTCCCCGTCCGCGTCTGTGACAACCACCGGACGCTTGACGATGGCTCCGGTGCCGAGGATTCCGACCTGGGGCTGGTTGATGATCGGGGTGTCGAACAGCGCGCCCACCGACCCGATGTTGGTGATCGTGAAGGTACCGCCGGAGAGTTCATCCGGTCCGATCTGTCCGTTGCGGGTGCGGGCACCCACGTCAGCGATCTTCTTGGCGAGTCCGGCGAGGTTGAGGTTGCCGGCGTCGTTGATGACCGGTACCAGCAGACCCTTCTCGGTATCCACCGCAATGGCCAAGTGTTCGGCGTCGTGGTAGGTCACTTCCTTTGCTTCCTCATCGAAGGAAGCGTTGAGCTTGGCATGCTGCTTCAGCGCTTCGGTCACCGCCTTGGCGATGAACGGAAGGAAGGTGAGCTTGGCGCCGTTCTGCGCCTGGAAGCTGTCCTTTGCTTTCGAGCGGAGGCGCGCAACGCGGGTCATATCAACTTCAATGACCTGCGTGAGCTGGGCCGAGGCTTCCAGTGACTCCCGCATGCGCCGGGCGATGGTCTGCCGGATACGCGGGGCCTTCTCCACGGTTCCGCGCAGACTGGATGCGGCCGGAGCCGCGGCCGGTGCGGAGGACGCAGCGGGCGCGGCAGCGGGTGCCGTTTCCTGCTGCGGTGCTTTCGCTGCCTCCGCGGCTTCAAGGACATCCTGCTTGCGGACGCGTCCGCCGACACCCGTTCCCTTGAGTGACCCGAGATCGACTCCGTGCTGGTTGGCCAGCTTCCGGACGAGGGGCGTGACGTACACGGCGTCCCCGCCGGACGGTTCACCCTGCTTGTCATCGGCAGCAGGAGCTTCCCTGGACGGAGCGGGGGGCGCACTCTCGGCAGGCTCTGTCTCGGGTTCCGGCTGGGACGTGGTCTCGGCGGGTGCCGGCTCAGCGGCCGGTTCTTCCCGCTCGGTCGACGGTGCTGCTGCAACCGGTTCAGCTGAGGTGGGTTCAGCCGCTGCGGGGGCAGCGCTGCCGGAACCAATCACTGCGAGGACGGAGCCCACCTCAGCGGTCTCGTCCTCATTGACCCGGATCTCCTGCAGGGTTCCCGCGACGGGGGAGGGAATCTCGGTGTCAACCTTGTCAGTCGAGACCTCGAGCAGAGGCTCGTCGACCTCGACCTCGTCGCCGACCGCCTTGAGCCAGCGCGTAACTGTTCCCTCGGTGACGCTTTCCCCCAGTGCCGGCAGCGTCACCTCTGTGCCCTGCCCGCCGCCCTGGCTCTCACCGGAGTCCGTGGATTCCTCGGCAGCGGGCGCTTCCGCTTCAGCGGTTTCCTCGGCGGCGTCTGTCTGATCGGGATTTTCTGCGGGCTGCTCAGAATCTTCTGCCGAGGCCGCTGAGTCCTCATCATTCGAACTGTCCGATCCGCCCGAACCGTCGCCGATCCTCACCAGCGGAGCTCCCACCTCGGCGGTCTCGTCTTCAGCGACGAGGATTTCCTCGATGACTCCCGCGATCGGGGAGGGGATCTCTGTGTCGACTTTGTCCGTCGATACCTCGAGCAGGGGCTCGTCGACTTCGACGCGGTCGCCGACCTGCTTGAGCCAACGGGTGACGGTACCTTCGGTGACACTCTCGCCGAGGGCCGGCAAGTTTACGGATTCAGACATGGTGTCCGTTTCTCCTTGTTCTTTCTACCTTTCACCGCCGGTCCCGGGAACAGCCGGTCGGTGCGAGGTTGCCAGTGATGCTTTGTGGAGCTTGGTGCAGGTTGTGCGCTGTGGAAGCGGCGGTCAGCCGTGGAGCGGTTTGCCGGCGAGGGCCAAGTGAGCTTCGCCGAGCGATTCGTTCTGTGTCGGGTGGGCGTGAACCAGTTGTGCCACGTCCTCGGGGTAGGCTTCCCAGTTCACGATGAGCTGCGCCTCTCCGATCTGCTCGCCCATGCGGGTTCCGATCATGTGGACTCCCACCACGGGGCCGTCCTTCTCCCTGACCAGCTTGACGATGCCGCCGGTGCCGAGAATGGAACTCTTGCCGTTGCCCGCAAGGTTGTATTCCTGGGTTTCAACCCTGTCTTCGCCCAGCTTCTCCCTGGCAGCCTTTTCGGTCAGGCCAACCGAGGCGATTTCGGGTTCGCAGTAGGTCACCTTCGGGATGTTCACGTCTTCGACGACGACGGGCTTGAGCCCGGCGATTTCCTCGGCGACGAAGATGCCCTGCTGGTACCCACGGTGTGCAAGCTGCAGGCCGGGAACGATGTCGCCGACAGCGTAGATGTTGCCCACGCCGGTGTGCAGGCGATCGTTGGTGATCACGAAGCCGCGGTCCAGGGTGATGCCCGCATCCTCGTAGCCGAGGCCGTCGGTGACGGGGCCGCGGCCCACTGCAACCAGCAGGAGGTCGGCTTCGAAGGTCTTGCCGTCGACGAGGGTGACCTTGACGCCGTCGTCATTCTGCTCGACCTTGTCGAAGAAGGTTCCGGTGTTGAACTTGATGCCGCGCTTCTTGAACGCGCGTTCGAGGTTCTTGACGATAACGGCGTCTTCATTGGGCACCAGGGAGGGCAGGCCTTCGACGATAGTCACGTCGACGCCGAACGACTTCCAGACGGAGGCGAATTCGCAACCGATGACGCCGCCGCCGAGCACGATCGCGCTTGACGGGATGGTGTCCATGGTCAGTGCCTGGTCGGAGGTGATGACCTTGCCGCCGATTTCCAGCCCGGGGAGGGAACGTGAGTACGAGCCGGTGGCGAGAACAATGTTCTTGCCCGTGTAGGTGGTGCCGTCAACCTCGATGGTGTTCTGACCGGTCAGCCGCCCGGCACCCTCGATAACGGTGATTCCCTTGGCCTTGATCAGACCCTGAAGACCCTTGAACTTGCCGGCAATGATGCCGTCCTTGTAGGCGTTCACGGCCGTCATGTCGATCGACTCGAACGTGGCGTTGATGCCGTACTTCGCGGCCGAGCGTGCGCTGTCCGCCACTTCAGCGGAGTGCAGCAGGGCCTTGGTGGGGATACACCCGTTATGAAGGCAGGTTCCCCCGAGCTTGCCCTTTTCAATGAGCCCAACCGTGAAGCCGAGCTGTACGGCGCGAAGGGCGGCGGCGTAACCCCCGCTGCCTCCGCCCAATACCAGGATGTCGAATTCTTGCGCAGTTGCCGTATCGGCCACTTGGACGCTCCCTCGCGTGGTCGGTGACGCACTTAGGTTCGCGCGTCTGTTGATGTCTGGCGGAATGCTTGGTGTGATCTGGCTTCACCCTATCGCCACATCCCACCATCAGCCACTTGATGAAGGGCGGGACACCTCACTGTGTGTCGAGTCTCACCCCGCATGGAGCCAGGTTCAGGCTGACTGCTTTTCCGCGCGTTCGACCACGTCCTCGACGTACGCCAGGAGGGTGCGGACCCCAACTCCTGTGGCGCCCTTGGGTGTATACCCGTATGCGCTGCCTTCATTGAAGGCGGGGCCCGCGATGTCCAGGTGCGCCCAGGGGATCTTCTCGCCGTCGACCTCGCCGATAAACTCCCGCAGGAAGACAGCGGCGGTCATCATTCCGCCGAACTTCTCTCCGATGTTCGCGATGTCGGCGACCGTTGAATCGAGGCTGGGACGCAGTTCTTCCGGCAGGGGCATGGGCCAGAACTGCTCACCCACCCGGTCTGCTGCGGCCTTGACCGCGTCCCGGACGCCGTCGTCTCCCATGACGCCGGAAACCCGCTTGCCCAGGGCGACCATCTGTGCGCCGGTGAGGGTGGCCACATCGATGATTGCGTCAGGGTATTCCGCGCTGGCGGCCGCAAGCGCGTCCGCCATGACAAGACGCCCCTCGGCGTCCGTGTTGAGAACCTCGACGGTGCGCCCACCGAAGGTGGTCAGCACATCGGAGGGCCGCTGCGCGGTGCCCGAAGGCATGTTTTCCGCCAGGCACAGCCAGCCGCTGACGCTGACAGGGAGACCGAGCTGCGCGATGGCCGCCACGGCGGCGAGCACGACGGCGGCGCCCGCCATATCCAGCTTCATGGTCTGCATGCCTGCGCCCGGCTTCAGGGACAGTCCGCCGGAATCGAAGGTGATTCCCTTTCCGACGAGCGCGAGATTGATCTTCGACCTGGCCGGGCTGTACTCGAGCTTGACGAGCCGGGGCGGGCGTGAGGAGCCTTTGCCGACGCCGAGGATTCCACCGTAGCCGTCCTTTTCCAGCTTCTTTTCATCCAGCACGTTCACCTTCACCGGCAGACCCTTGACGTAGTCGCGCGCGAACTGCGCGAACGACTCGGGGTAAAGATGGCTCGGCGGCTGGTTGACGAGGGTCCGTGTGGCGTTGACTCCGCGGCCGATGGCCTGGGCGCGCTCAAGGGCCGCCCTCAACCCGCGGTCCTGTGCCGCGGCCGTCAGGATGGCGACGCGGGAGAGGGTCTTCGCGGAGGGACGCGGTGCCTTGCCTCCGACGGAGGAGTAGTGCTCGGTGTAGGAGTAGCTACCCAGGAGAATCCCCTCGGCAACCGCAGCGGCCTGCTCCACGGTGGCCGCGGGCAGCGCAACGGCGATGCTTTCAACACCGCCCAGCTGGCGGGCGGCCCGA
>NZ_KI914618.1:31179-34536 GCF_000520475.1 Arthrobacter sp. 35/47 | reverse complement strand
GCGGCCCGCCGTAACCGCTCCTCGGTCAGGGGCGAACCCACCGCGGTGCGGCCGGTGCCGGCCAGGACGAGCACGTCTGCCCCGGTCTCCGGCAGGCCGGGGAAGCGCCGGACCTCGTCAGCGGCCCCGGTGATGCCCAGCGAGGGCAGGCTGTCCGTCAGCGCCCGCGCGGACTTGGCAGTCAGGGGGTTGTCCAGGAGTACGGGACCGTCGGGGCTCTGACCGGTGCCGATCACCAGGACCTCGCACGCGGACTTCTTGATGTCCCGGGAGACTGCGGTCAGGTGGATATCGCTGGTGTTGCTCACGAAGGTTCGTCCTCGCTTCCGATGGCTGGGGGTACCTGGACTCGCGTACGGATTTCGTTGCGCTCATCCATTCCTGTAGATCGTAGCCGCACCCTGTGACATGCGTCCTACGGGCACGGGTTGGGGAATCACGGAAGCTCCGCGGCGCGTTACACGGACGGAAAGAAAACGCGGCGCATCAACTAGGGTTGTCAACCGGGGGCGCACGTACTGCGAGGCCGGGGGCGCACGTACTGCGAGGCGCCCGCGGAACCCCCGCAAACGTCCGGATCCGAGCTGAGGAGGAAGCATGCTGGAGCCGCAGAGCCTGTACAACGTCAGCAACTCGATCAGTGCCGACCCGTCCCTGCGGGGCCTGCCGCTGGTCGCCGGGTTCACCGGATTTGTGGATGCCGGTCACGTTGTGGTGCAGGTACGCGATGAGCTGCTGGGCTCTCTGGACCATGAGGTCCTGGCTGTGTTCGACACCGATCAGCTCATCGATTACCGAAGCCGCAGGCCACGCATCACCTTCGAACAGGACCATTTGACGGACTATCAGGCTCCTGCCCTCGAGCTCCGGGTTCTGCGCGACGGGCTGGGGGAGAGGTTCCTCCTGCTCAGCGGCATGGAGCCCGATCTCCAGTGGGAAAGGTTCTGCGCCGCCGTCGGGCAGCTGGTCGACCTGCTCGAAGTGCCGCTGGTTGCCTGGGTCCATTCGCTGCCCATGCCGGTTCCCCACACCCGCCCCCTCGGAGTGACCGTTCACGGCAACCGGGGCGACCTCATCGAAGGAATGGGATCCACCTGGAAGCCGACAGCGGAACTGCAGTCCTCGATCGGTCACCTGCTGGAACTGCGCCTCATGGAGGCGGGGCACGACGTCGTGGGTTATGTGGTGCACGTGCCCCACTACCTCGCCGAGGCCGAATATCCGCCGGCCGCGGTAACAGCGCTGGAATACGTCGGTGCCTCCATCGGCCGTGTGCTGCCCACCGACAGGCTGCGGGAGGCCGGCCGCGACGTGGAGCGGCAGATCACCCGGCAGGTCGATAATTCGGCCGAAGTGCAGGGCGTGGTCTCATCCCTGGAGAAGCGCTACGACGAGCACTCCGACGGATCCCGCCGTTCACTGCTGGTCAAGCAGAACATGGAACTGGCCAGTGCCGAGGAGCTGGGAGCCGCCGTCGAGGCCTACCTCGCCGGCCCCCTTGCGGCGAACGAACTTGCCCAGACCTTCCGGGACGCGGCCGCTGCGGCGGAAACCGTGACCGGCGAGGACACTGACGATGACGGCTCCCACCACCGCACCGGGGACGGGGGCGAAGAGCCTGGCGACTGAGCCGGTTTCCCGGACGGACCGGCGCGCCTGGCTGGTGTGGGGTGCCGGCGTCCTGGCGTACCTGATAGCGGTCACACAGCGCACTTCATTTGGTGTTGCGGGCCTTGAGGCAACCGAACGTTTCGGCGCCACTGCCTCCGCCCTCGCAGTCTTCACCGTCGCACAGCTTGTGGTGTACGCGGGACTGCAGATCCCGGTCGGCGTCCTGGTCGACCGGTTCGGCCCGCGCATCATGATCGTCGGCGGCGCCGTGCTGATGGCACTTGGCCAGACCCAACTCGCGTTCGCCGAGTCCGTTCCTGCCGGCATCGGCGGGCGTCTGCTCGTGGGCGGCGGTGACGCCATGACTTTCGTGGCAGTGCTCAGGCTGCTCCCGGCGTGGTTCGAGGCGCGGAGAATCCCGGTGCTCACCCAGCTCACCGGTATCCTCGGCCAATTCGGCCAGATCATCAGCGTTATCCCTTTCCTCGCCGTCCTGCAGGTCGCAGGCTGGAACACAGCGTTCCTCTCCGCGGCCGGACTCGGGGTCCTCTCCGCTGTCCTGGCGCTCTCGCTGATCCGCGACCACCCGCAGGGAAACGACCAGCGACACCGCGTGTCGCTGCGCCAGACCGGTGTTTCGCTGACCGAGGCCTGGAAGCAGCCGGGCACCCGCCTGGGTCTCTGGTGCCATTTCACAACACAGTTCTCGGGGACGGTCTTCGTCCTGATCTGGGGGTACCCCTATCTGGTGAGCGCGCAGGAACTGGCGGCGCCCACGGCCTCAGTGCTGATGACGCTCTTCGTGGTGGTCGGAATGATCTGCGGACCGCTCCTCGGCGTCTACGTTGCCCGACACCCGCTGCGCCGTTCGACCATGGTCCTGGCGATCACCGCAGCGACCGCCCTGGCATGGCTGGTGGTTCTGACGTATCCCGGGCAGGCACCCGTCTGGCTGCTGGTGCTGCTGGTGGTGACGCTGGCCGTCGGCGGACCCGGGTCCATGATCGGTTTCGATTTCGCCCGGACCTTCAACCCCGCCTCTCGGCTCCGGGCGTCTGCTCGTGGGCGGCGGTGACGCCATGACTTTCGTGGCAGTGCTCAGGCTGCTCCCGGCGTGGTTCGAGGCGCGGAGAATCCCGGTGCTCACCCAGCTCACCGGTATCCTCGGCCAATTCGGCCAGATCATCAGCGTTATCCCTTTCCTCGCCGTCCTGCAGGTCGCAGGCTGGAACACAGCGTTCCTCTCCGCGGCCGGACTCGGGGTCCTCTCCGCTGTCCTGGCGCTCTCGCTGATCCGCGACCACCCGCAGGGAAACGACCAGCGACACCGCGTGTCGCTGCGCCAGACCGGTGTTTCGCTGACCGAGGCCTGGAAGCAGCCGGGCACCCGCCTGGGTCTCTGGTGCCATTTCACAACACAGTTCTCGGGGACGGTCTTCGTCCTGATCTGGGGGTACCCCTATCTGGTGAGCGCGCAGGAACTGGCGGCGCCCACGGCCTCAGTGCTGATGACGCTCTTCGTGGTGGTCGGAATGATCTGCGGACCGCTCCTCGGCGTCTACGTTGCCCGACACCCGCTGCGCCGTTCGACCATGGTCCTGGCGATCACCGCAGCGACCGCCCTGGCATGGCTGGTGGTTCTGACGTATCCCGGGCAGGCACCCGTCTGGCTGCTGGTGCTGCTGGTGGTGACGCTGGCCGTCGGCGGACCCGGGTCCATGATCGGTTTCGATTTCGCCCGGACCT
>NZ_KI914618.1:27791-31079 GCF_000520475.1 Arthrobacter sp. 35/47 | reverse complement strand
ACTGGAATCGTCAACATCGGCGGATTCACCGCCGCCCTCCTCACGATGTTCGCGGTGGGACTCATCCTGGATCTGCTCCTGGCCAGCGGTTTCTCGAACGGAGACCTGTACGCCCTTGACTCGTTCAGGATCGCCTTCGCCGTGCAGTTTGTGGTCCTCGGAGTCGGCACAGTCGCTATTGTGGTGCTCCGCCGCCGGGTGCGCGCCCAACTTGCCCGGCAGTCGATCATCGTGCCGCCGCTGCGCCAGGCAATCGCCAGGGAATTACGACGACGGCGCGAGGCCCGCAGGTAGGAAACCCCTCCTCCACAGCCGCCAGACCGGGGAACTTACCCACATAGCGGAACAGGGCCTCCGCGGGCGGTGAATTCGGCGGCACAGTCGTAGGCATGACATCCAAAGCGCCCCGTCCAGATTCACCACCCATCTCGGTCAGCACCCCGGCTGACATTCTCAGTTACGTCCCCCATCTCCTCGGCTTCCAACCCCGCGAGAGCCTCGTCTTCCTCACAATGTGCGGTAAACGCGTCGGTGCCACCCTGCGGCTTGATCTTCCCCCGCAGGACGCGGACCCGCTGGACTATGCGGTCACTGTGCGTGACTACCTTGAAGCAGACTCAGCTGCCGACGGGGTACTGATGGTGATCTACACAGACGAGAAATGGCCGGAGCCGGAAGCGCCGCCGTTCGCGCCGCTGGTCCACTGCCTTGACCTGGTTCTGGATACCGCCGGTCTCGAACTCCTGGACGGCTGGCTCGTAAGCTCCAGCCACTGGCGCGATTACTTCTGCGGCGAGGGGTCCTGCTGCCCCTGGCCCGGTCATCCCCTCGCAGACATCACTGCGAGCATTCTGAACGCCGAAATGGTTTACCAGGGAAGCACCTATGCCGAGTCGCTTGAAGCGGCCGTGGGATCAGCCGATACCCGCCGCAACAGACAAATTCTCCTCCAGACGGCAACCTACACTGAGCAGTGGCACGGCACCTGGGACCGGTCCAGCCTCGGCAGGGACTGCCTCGTCCTGTGGGACGCGCTCATCACCGGCCCGGAGCGCACATGCGTCTCAGAGATGCCCGACGTTGTGGCCTTCCTCCTGGCCGGACTGGCAAGCGCCCCTGTGCGGGACAGCGTCATTGTGCTGGCTGCCGCCGGCGCGGTTGCTGCCCAGGAGGCCGCCGTCGATGCCGGCGTGCTCCCGGCTGACCCGCCGGAGGTGGAGCTTCCGGAGGCATGCGAGGTCCTGAAAAACCAGGCGCTGGCGGCGCAACAGGCCGAGGCAAGGTCGGTCCGAGCAGGGTCAGCCGGAGATGCGACCGGACGTCCCGCGGACCTTTTCCGCGAAGTCTTCCTCGCGACCCTCGGCAACCCGGACTGGGACCGGCTCGATGCGGCACACACCGTGTTCCTGGGGATGGCCGCTGTGGCTGAGGGCCAGCCGCGCTCGGCGCTGCTGAGTATGCTCGGCTGGCTCGAGTGGGCGCGCGGCCGGGGCTCCCGGGCCCATCACTATCTGCAGGAAGCGCTGGCGGAAACTCCTGAATACACCCTTGCCGAGTTGCTGTTGACGCTGGTCGGGACGGGTTCCCTTTCGCCGTGGGCGCGCCGGCGTGAAACTGCCTGGACCTCGGATTCCCGCCGTGCTGCCTGAGGCGCTGAATGAGCAGCGAGGCGCTCAGTGAGATTACGTGCGGCCGGCAAAGCGTGCGACAATGGAACCGAGACCCGGTTGGGTTCGTGTTTCAGATTGATGCGCTGCAGATCCCGTGAACGTGGGTGTTGACACCACCGAACGGCCGCGAGGGAATAGCGCAATCGGCGGAGCTGTTGCAGGTACGGACAGTTTCTGCTGACAGGTCTGATCTCAACACGGACTTGACAGGGTCATAGTGGTGTTGCCCCCTTGGCGGCGCCGCAAACCGCCGTATGAAAGGTTCTCAGTGTCGGCCAAGAAGACAACAGCACCGGTGTTATCAGAACCCGGTACAACTGCGACCAAGCGCAAAGCCCTTGCCGCGAAAGCGGCGTCGAAGACCGCTGCCACGCGTGGTGCAAAGCGCGGGGCAAACGCGGCCGCCGTAGACACGAAGGCTCCTGACTCTGCGCCCGAAGAGGACCTGCCTGAGCAGGACGCCGAGCCCGCCGCAGACCTTGAGACGGATGCAGCGGAGCCCGAGGTCGCAGAAGCCTCTACAGGCAGCGGATTCGTCTACTCGGATGCGGATGACGATGACGCTCCGGCGCAGCAGGTCGTTTCTGCTGGCGCCACCGCCGATCCGGTCAAGGATTACCTGAAGCAAATCGGTAAGGTCGCACTGCTCAACGCTGAACAGGAAGTCGATCTCGCCCTGCGGATTGAGGCCGGACTCTTTGCGGAAGAGAAGCTGGCAGCCAATGGGAACATCGACCCGAAATTGCGGCGTGAACTGGAATGGGTCATCCATGACGGAAAGCGCGCCAAGAACCACCTGCTGGAGGCCAACCTTCGTCTGGTGGTTTCACTCGCCAAGCGTTACACCGGCCGCGGTATGCTTTTCCTCGACCTGATCCAGGAAGGAAACCTGGGCCTCATCCGGGCGGTGGAGAAGTTTGACTACACCAAGGGCTTCAAGTTCTCCACCTATGCAACGTGGTGGATCCGCCAGGCGATCACCCGCGCCATGGCGGACCAGGCACGGACCATCCGTATTCCGGTGCACATGGTGGAAGTCATCAACAAGCTGGCCCGTGTCCAGCGCCAGATGCTCCAGGACCTGGGCCGGGAGCCCACACCGGAGGAACTGGCCCTGGAACTCGACATGACCCCGGAGAAGGTCGTCGAGGTTCAGAAGTACGGTCGCGAGCCCATTTCGCTGCACACGCCGCTGGGCGAAGACGGAGATTCCGAGTTCGGCGATCTCATTGAGGATTCGGAGGCCGTTGTCCCGGCCGACGCCGTCAGCTTCACGCTTCTGCAGGAGCAGCTGCACTCCGTGCTGGACACCCTCTCCGAGCGTGAGGCCGGCGTCGTGGCCATGCGGTTCGGCCTGACCGACGGTCAACCGAAGACGCTCGACGAGATCGGCAAGGTCTACGGAGTCACCCGTGAACGCATCCGCCAGATAG
This sequence comes from Arthrobacter sp. 35/47, assembly GCF_000520475.1. Classification (NCBI taxonomy): domain Bacteria; kingdom Bacillati; phylum Actinomycetota; class Actinomycetes; order Micrococcales; family Micrococcaceae; genus Arthrobacter; species Arthrobacter sp. 35/47. Next base: position 27,976 of record NZ_KI914618.1, on the reverse strand, counting down.
AGTCCAAGACGATGTCAAAGCTGCGGCACCCCTCCCGGTCGCAGGTGCTGCGCGACTACCTCGACTAGGATTCGCGGGCGCCGGCTTCCCGGCAGGAAGCCGGGCCGAACGCCGCTCGCCGAACATGTACCGATAGACCGAACATGGCCCGATAGACAGGAAGAACCCCCTCCGCGGAGGGGGTT
>NZ_KI914618.1:0-27691 GCF_000520475.1 Arthrobacter sp. 35/47 | reverse complement strand
GCGGAGGGGGTTCTTCCTGTCTATCGGGCCTCGGGTGAGGAGGCCGGCTCTGCGCTGCGCTGCCCGGGGGGCGAACCGGGCGACTACGCTTCTACGACGCTCTGCGCCTTCTCGGTCAGCCTGGAAGTCTCATCCTGCCACTCTGAAGTCTGCGGCCGGAGAGTGCTCTCGACGGAACGGGCGTGGTGCCCGCAGAAGAGAAGCTCACCACCGGAGGACTGAAGGACTGCGCGCACATACGCCTGGGCTCCGCACCGGTCACAACGGTGCAGCGCGGTCAGCTCACGGGTTGCTGTAGCTGTGGTCATGGATGCCTCCTTAGTGGTTCCTGTAGTTCATATAACCACTATTCGTCGCCGTTTCTTCGCAGGCTGGGTGTGCTTTCGCTGAGCGCGTACGTCCGCGGGCAGGGCTGAAGATCATCCGGAGAGCCCGGCACGCCTGCGGTTCTTAGCGCGCACAAGGGAATATGCTTGGTGAGGCGCGCCGCCCCCGGCCGCAGTTCCGCCTGAGACAGACCGCAATCCCAAGGAGTTTCCAAGGAAGTGGCCCCCAGCTCTGAATACACAGCCCGCCATCTTTCCGTACTCGAGGGACTTGAGGCGGTACGCAAGCGCCCCGGAATGTACATCGGATCCACCGACTCACGCGGGCTGATGCACTGCCTGTGGGAAATCATCGATAACTCCGTCGACGAGGCGCTCGCCGGGCACGGCCAGAACATCACCGTCATCCTCCACGCTGACGGCTCGGTTGAGGTGCACGACGACGGCCGTGGAATACCGGTGGACGCGGAACCCAAGACAGGGCTCAGCGGAGTCGAGGTGGTCTTCACCAAGCTGCACGCCGGCGGAAAGTTCGGTGGCGGCTCCTACACCGCCTCGGGCGGCCTCCACGGTGTCGGCGCGAGTGTGGTCAACGCGCTCTCCGCCCGGCTCGACGTGCAGGTGGACCGGGGAGGCAAGACGTACCAGATGTCCTTCCGAAGGGGCGAGCCGGGGCGCTTCGCGGACGGAAGCAAGCCCTCACCGACAGCAAAATTCGCCCCGTTTGTAGACAGCTCCCGCCTCGAAGTGGTGGGCTCTGCCAAACGGGGAGTGACCGGGACCAGGATCCGGTACTGGGCGGACCGCCAGATCTTCACCCCCGACGCCAAGTTCTCCTACGAGGAACTGCAGGCCCGTGCGCGCCAGACATCATTCCTCGTGCCCGGACTGCGCCTGACGCTGCGGGACGAACGCGCCCTGCCCGGCACCGACGGGGTGGTCGAGGAAGTCTTCCAGCACGACGGCGGCATTTCCGAGTTCGCTGAATTCCTCGCCATTGATCACGGGGTCACCGACGTGTGGCGCCTGCAGGGTTCCGGCCGGTTCAAGGAATCCGTGCCCGTTCTCGACGAGCAGGGCCACAGCCGGATCACGGAGATCGAGCGTGACTGCGAGGTGGACATCGCGCTCCGCTGGGGCATCGGCTATGACACAACGGTCAAGAGCTTCGTCAATATCATCGCCACGCCCAAGGGCGGAACCCACCAGACGGGCTTCGAGCAGGCACTGCTGAAAACCTTCCGTAAAGCAGTCGAATCCAACGCGCGCAAGCTCAAGGCGGGTAACGACAAGCTGGAGAAGGACGATGTCTTCGCCGGCCTCACCGCTGTCCTTACCGTACGCCTGGCTGAGCCGCAGTTCGAAGGCCAGACGAAGGAAATCCTTGGAACCTCGGCGGTACGGGCGATCGTGGCGAAAGTGGTCGAAACGCAGATCCAGGCCCGGCTGAGTTCCCCGGCGCGCGGAGACAAGGCCCAGGCGGCTCTCCTCCTTGAAAAGGTCGTCGCCGAAATGAAGTCCCGCGTGTCCGCCCGGGTGCACAAGGAGACCCAGCGCCGGAAGAACGCGCTGGAGACCTCCTCCATGCCCACGAAGCTGGCCGACTGCCGCATTGACGACTCCGACCGCTCCGAGCTTTTCATCGTCGAGGGTGACAGCGCGCTGGGAACAGCCAAACTGGCCCGCTCCTCCGATTACCAGGCGCTGCTTCCCATCCGCGGGAAAATCCTGAACGTGCAGAAGGCCTCGGTCGGTGACATGCTCTCCAATGCCGAGTGCGCCGCACTGATCCAGGTGGTCGGTGCCGGCTCGGGCCGCAGCTTCCAGTTGGATGCTGCCCGCTACGGCAAGGTCATCCTCATGACTGACGCCGATGTAGACGGTGCGCACATCCGCACCCTGCTGCTCACGTTGTTCTTCAGGTACATGCGCCCGCTCGTGGATGCCGGCCGGGTCTTCGCCGCTGTCCCGCCGCTGCACCGGGTTGAAATCCTCAACGCAGGCAGCAAGGCCAACGAGACCGTCTATACCTACTCCGACCAGGAGCTGCATCGGCTGCTTGCCACCCTCGAACGGGAGGGCAAACGCTACAAGGAGCCCATCCAGCGCTACAAGGGGCTGGGGGAGATGGACGCGGGACAGCTGGCGGAAACCACCATGGATCCCCGCCACCGCACGTTGCGCAGGGTCCGAATCCAGGAGGCCGAAGCGGCGGAGCGGGTCTTTGACCTGCTGATGGGCAGTGATGTCGCTCCGCGGAAGGACTTCATTGTTGCTGGAGCAGCGTCCCTTGACCGCGAGCGGATCGACGCCTAACCGGGAAAGCTCCTGCAGCGGCGGCCCCAAGGAAGCCCGAAGGAATCAGCCGAGCAAGCCGGGGGCTATCAGCAGCGCTGTCGGAACGGTGAGCAGCAGGGCCGAGGTTCCCAGCGCCGCGAACTGCTGGACGGGGGAGAGCGGCTGCTGTGGCTGCAGCAGGCGGCGCAGCCGGTGAACAGTCGGGAGGGAGCCTTCCTCGGGGTCGGATTCGGGGTCCATTCCGGTGTCGGACGGCTCCGGCGTCTCGGTACCCGGACCGTGCCGCCCGGTAGCGACCACGGCGATGGCGCCGACCAGGGTTTCATGGTCCACCTGTTTGACCGCCACATCATCGGCCAGCATCTCGATGAGTTCGTTGACCGCGCGCTGGGCCAGCCGCGACGTCGGGAGCCAGGGGAGTGCGGCACGCCATGCCGCGAATGCCCACAACAGCAGGTGATGCCGCTGGCTCAGGTGGGCCCGTTCATGCAGGAGCACTGCCCGCAGTTCCTCGTCCGAGAGCAGGCCCATCAGGCCGTCCGAGAGGACCGTCACCGAGCGCGCCCCTCCCGGAAGGCAGTAGGCAACGGGTGACGGGTGCTTGATCACGAGAGTGGAGGGGCTGGTGCGTGACGGTGAGCTCAGCAGGTTCAGCAGATTGCGGTGCCGGCGCCTTTGAGCCCTGATCCGGGCATAGGTGATGAGCAGCGTGAAGACAAGATGCGCGGTCAGCAGGCTCGCCGCACTGAGGGCAAAGACGTGGACCAGGCCCAGGGTGTCCGCCGGCCGGTTGTTCACCATCACGTCCCACAGCCCGCGCAGCGCCTGAAGGAGATTGTCTCCGAGAGGTTCCAGGCCCCAGACCAGCATGGCGCCGATCATCGAGAGACCGCCGGCCAGCGCGATGGCCTGCCACAGGATCATCGCTGTGAACGGCGAGCGTGAAGGCCACTGGGCCCGTGACAGCGCGATCGGCGCAGGCCACGCCAGGACCACGGCAAGCGCGGCCAGGAAGTGGGAGGCCCAGAACATGGGAGGCTAGCTGCTGCCCAGGAGCCGTCGGAGGGTGCGGGCCTCGCTCTCGGAAACACTGCCGATGAACCGGGCGAGCACTGCCTCACGGTCAGGGGCCGTCACCAGTACCTCATGCATGAGTTCAGCGGTGTGGTCTTCGCGGCTGGTCACCGCGCGGTAGCGGTGAGGGCGGGTGTCCCGTTCACGCTCCACCAACCCTTTTTTCTCCAGCCGGGACAGTACGGTCAGCACAGTGGTGACCGCGAGTTCCTTGCCCTCCGTGGTCCCCTCCGGCGCAAGGGCCAGAGCATCACGAAGAGCATTGGCGGTCATGGCCTCCTGGGTGCCCCACAGCAGGTCCATCACTGTGCGTTCGAGTTCACCGAGCGTGGCCATTCTTATTCCTTTGTTGAGTTCCCGATGCCGGCCGACGGGTGTATTGCGATGCAATCCCGGTACCGGCAACTCCTAATCTACAACTTTTTCGCGCAAGGTTCTACGCCATGTAGAAGTGGGGGGAAAAGTTGTTCTACGATGTGTAGAAGAAATCTTTCTACAGCCTGTAGAAAACTTGCTGTAGCCCTGTTCCGGATGAATAGAGGACCCGTGGAAGCACTCGAGATTGCCCGGTGGCAGTTCGGCATCACCACCGTCTACCACTTCCTGATGGTTCCACTGACGATCGGACTGGGTCTTCTCGTCGCCGTGATGCAGACCCTGTGGTTCCGGACCGGCCAGGAACACTACCTGCGCATGACGAAGTTCTGGGGGAAGCTGTTCCTCATCAACTTCATCATGGGCGTGGCTACCGGTTTGGTGCAGGAATTCCAGTTCGGGCTTGCCTGGAGCGAATACAGCCGGTTTGTCGGGGACGTCTTCGGGGCACCGCTGGCCATGGAGGCGCTGTTGGCCTTCTTCGTCGAATCCACCTTCCTGGGCCTGTGGATCTTCGGGTGGCAGCGGCTGCCCCGCATCCTCCACCTCGGCTCCCTCTGGGCGGCGGTCCTGGCCTCCGTGTTCTCCGCCTACTTCATCATCGTTGCGAACTCCTGGATGCAGCACCCGGTCGGCGTGGAACTTGTGGACGGACGTGCCCGGATGGTGGACGCCTGGGCGGTTTTCACCAATAACACCGCGCTGGTTGCCTTCACCCACACGGTGTTCGGCGCCCTCGCCGTAGCGGGCGGTTTCCTTCTCGGCATCGCCTGGTACCACCTCTGGAAGCGGCGCCGGGACGGCCTGGACACGGTCGACGACGACGGCGCGGTGATCATCGGCGGAGACTCCACCCGTTCGCGCGGAGTTATCGACCACCGCGTCTGGCTGCGCTCGGCACGCATCGGCGCCGTCGTCGCGCTTGTCTCCTTCGCCGGAACCGCGGTTTCCGGGGATCTGCAGGCAAAGTTGATGTTCGAACAGCAGCCCATGAAGATGGCGGCAGCGGAAGCGGCCTGCCACGACGGCACGGGTTTCTCGGTCCTCTCGGTCGGCAACCTCGGCTCGCAGGACTGCGATGACATTGTCGCGGTCTTCGAGGTGCCGGGCCTGCTGTCCTTCCTGGCCAACGGCGATTTCACCACCGAGGTCAAGGGTGTCAACACCCTCCTGCCGGAGTACGAGGAGAAGTACGGCAAGACCCTGCCCGATGACCCCATCTACGGCGAGCGCGCCGGCATGACCATCGACTACCTGCCGGTCATGGAGGTCACCTACTGGGGCTTCCGGATCATGATCGGGTTCGGCGGGCTGGCGGCCTTCGCCGCACTGGTGGCCCTGTGGATCCTGCGGAAGGGGACGGTCCCCGAATCGCGCTGGCTGATGCGTTTGGCCGTCTTCGGGATCCTGGCGCCGTTCGGAGCCAACTCGGCCGGCTGGATCTTCACGGAGATGGGGCGCCAACCGTTCGTCGTCGCTCCAAATCCGGATCCCAGCGGCATCGACGGGGTATTCATGTTCACGGCGGCGGCAGTGTCACCGGGGGTTTCCCTGGCGGAACTCGTCTTTTCGCTGATCGCGCTCACAACGGTCTACGCGGTGCTGCTGGTTGTCGAAGTGAAGCTGCTGGTCATCTACGTGCGGGGCGGGGTTGCCTCCGCCATGCCGGAGCTGGCCGAGAAGCACGACGACGACGGTGGCCCGCACGGAAAGGACGACGACGATGTCCTCGCCTTCGCCTACTGAGCCTTTGCCTACTGAGCCTTTGGCTGGTGGGTCCCCATCTGCCGAGCCCTCACCTGGTCACCTGCCGAATCGGCTCCCGTCCCGCGGAAAGGAACCCCGCGCATGACCGACATGCTTCCCACCCTCTGGTTCATCCTGATCGCCGTGCTGTGGACGGGCTATCTCTTCCTTGAGGGCTTCGACCTCGGCGTGGGCATGCTGATGAAACTGTTCGCCCGGACCGACCGCGAGCGGAGGGTGCTCCTCAACACCGTGGGACCGGTCTGGGACGGCAACGAGGTATGGCTGGTCACCGCCGTAGGGGCAACCCTCGCGGCTTTCCCGCTCTGGTACGCCTCGCTGCTCTCCACGCTTTACCTGCCGTTCGTCTTTGTATTGCTGGCCCTCATCTTCCGTGCCGTTGCTTTTGAGTACCGCGGGAAGATGAACAGCGAGCGCTGGCGCGGGCATTGGGACCGGGCGATCTTCCTCGGCTCATTCACCTCCGCGGCCGGGATCGGCGCAGCGCTCGCCCTGACCACCACCGGCCTGCCGCTCAACGAAAACGGGGACCGGGTGGGCGGGCCGTTTGCGTGGCTGACGTTCGACGCGCTGCTCGGCGCGGCCGCCGTCGTCCTCTTCTGCCTCGCCCACGCGCTGGCGTTCCTGGTCCTCAAGACTGACGGTCCCATCCGGGAGCGGGCGCGGCGCCTGCTGGTGAGGCTGCTGCCGTTCGCGCTGGTGCCGCTGCTCTTCTGGGCGGCGAAGATCTACGTTGCCGGTGGAACGGTGTGGACCGGGCTCGCCCTTCTCCTCGCGGTGGCGGCTGCCGCAGCCTCGTGGTTCGCCGAGCGGTCCTCCCGTGACGGGTGGGGTTTTCTCTGGCTGGGCGTGGCGCTCGCGTCGTCGCTGGCCTGCATCTTCGGTTCCGTGTATCCGGTGGTGCTGCCTTCAACGATCAGCGAGGCGTTCAACCTCACCGTGGTGAACGCTTCCAGCTCGCCGTACACCCTCGGCCTGATGAGCATCGTCGCCGCGCTCGGCGTTCCGCTGGTGCTCGCCTACCAGGGGTGGACGTACTGGGTCTTCCGGAAACGGGTCACCGAGCAGAGCATCCCGGACGCCCACTCGGTAATCCCGCTGTGATCGAGCGGTTCCTGGCCAGGGGCCCTGCCGGCACCGCTGTTCCGGCCGCGCCCATCTACATCCTGGGTATTCTTGCCGCGGCCAAGGCAGCCGGCCTGGTCCTGGTCGCGGAAGCCCTTGCCCGGGGCATCGCAGCGCTCGCCGCCGGTGTTGTGCCGGGTACGGACCTCCTCTGGCTGGGGCTCGCAGGGGCAATGCTCCGCGCTGTCGCCGCCTGGGCGCAGCAGGGCACTGCCCAGCGCCTGGCGCACGGGGTGAAGGAACGGCTGCGCCGCGAAGCTCTGGAGCGCGTACTCGCCGACGGCGGCCCGCCGGGCGCCACATACGGGACCGGTGCGCTCAGTGTGCTGCTCACACGCGGCCTGGACGGGCTCGACAAGTACCACACCCAGTACCTGCCGGCTCTGATCACGTGCGCGGTGGTTCCGCCCCTCGTCGGGGCGCGGATCCTGGCCGCTGACTGGGTGAGCGCCGTCGTCATTGTCCTCACCATCCCACTGATCCCGGTCTTCATGGTGCTCATCGGCTGGCATACCCAGGACCGGACAGCCGAGGCCCGAGCGTCGCTGGACCGGCTCTCCGACCACCTGCTGGAACTGGCCCGGGGGCTGCCGGCGCTGGTGGGGCTGGGCCGTGCCAGCGCCCAGACCCGTGCGCTCCAGGACATCGGCGCCGGCTATTCGCGGCGGACGATGGAAACCCTGCGGGTCGCGTTCCTGTCCTCGCTGGCTCTGGAGCTCATCAGCACCATCTCGGTCGCCGTCGTCGCCGTGTTCGTCGGGGTGCGCCTCATCCATGGTGAGGTGGGGCTCGAGGTCGGGTTGCTCGCCCTCATCCTCGCGCCCGAGTGCTACCTGCCCCTGCGGGATCTCGGCGCTGCGCACCACGCAAGCGACGACGGCCTTGCGGTAGGGCGCAGCGTCCGGACGATCATCGATGCGCCCGCCGCCGGCTGGACAAGGGTACCTACCTTGGGCGGGACAGAAGCCGCCCGCACACAGTACGACGGCGGTCCCGCCGGTGCGCAGAACCTCACCCTCCGGTTCGACAGCACGGAGGCGCCCCTGGTGAGTGGTCTCAGCTTCACACTGGCCCCCGGGTCAGTTACCGCCCTGCGCGGCCCCAGCGGCTCGGGGAAGTCCACGCTCATGGGCCTGCTCGCGGGAGTGCGGCAGCCCGGGCTGCAGGTGGAAGGGACAGTCCAGCCGCTTCCCGGACGGCTCGCGTGGGTGCCCCAGCACCCGGAGCCGCTGATGGGCACTGTCCGTGAGGAACTCGCCTTCTATGCCGCTCGCGTGCCCGGCGCCGAACCCCGTGAAGAGTCCCTCGCCGCGGCGCTGGTAGCGGTAGGCGGCCCGCAGCTGCTCGGCAGGTCCACGGGGGAACTCAGCCCCGGCGAGCTGCGACGCCTCGCGCTTGCGCGCGCACTGCTGCGCCTGGGGCCGGACGGCGGAACCCTCCTGCTCGATGAGCCGACAGCCCACGTCGACGAGGCCACCTCGGACACCATCCGGGACACTGTTCGACGGCTGCGCGGGACCGTGACCGTGCTCCTCATCGCGCACGATGAGGCAACAGCCGCGCTCGCCGACACCACCATTGACCTGGGAAATCCGGTCCGGGCGGCTGGGTCTGTAGAGCACACCCATCGGGTGGGCGTATCCGGCAGCAACGCGGGCGAGGCAGCGCTCTGTCCGCCCGCCCGCTTGGAAGAGGACGGGCAACGGGAGCGTCCTGAGCCGGCCGACGCGCGGGCCTTGCCCCAGCGGTCCGGCGCGAACAGCAGGCTCCAGCCCGGCGGCGGGAATCTCGGCACCGGTCTGCGGACGGCCCTACGTGCGCTTGCCCTGGTGCGTCCCTGGTCGCCGCGGTTCCTGGCGGCCCTGGCGTTCGGGACGGGCTCCTCCGCCTTCGCCGTCGCACTCACAGCGCTCTCGGGCTGGCTGATCGTCCGCGCGTCCGAGCAGCCGCCCATCCTCTACCTGCTCGCCGCCATTGTTGGAGTGCGCTTCTTCGGCATCGGCCGGTCGTTGCTGCGCTACTGCGAGAGGCTCTGGCTGCACGACAGTATCCTTCAGAGCGCCGACAGCATCCGGGTCCGGCTGTGGCAGACGCTGCTCGGCAGGGCGGAGTCCTGGCGTTCTCTCTCCCGTGGTTCAGGCGGCATCGAACGCCTCGTGGGTGATATCGACGAGTTGCGGGACACGGCTGCGCGGGCAGTCTTCCCTCCGCTCACTGCCGTCTTCACCGGCATTGCCTCACTGGTCACGACGGCGCTGCTCCTGCCGTCAGCTCTCGGCTGGCAGCTCTTCGGGACCCTGGTGGGGTTACTGGCCGCACCGGCCGCCGCGCTGCTCGCAGAACGCAGGGCGGGAGCGGCGGGAATCGCGCTGCGGGCGGCCTCCCTCGCGGAAACCACCGGCCTGCTGCGGGCTGCGCGTGACGTCAGCGTGAACGGGCTGTCCCACAGGGCACTGGACCGCCTGGCGCAGCTGGAACACCGCGCAGCCCGCGGTCTGCGGCGCACCTCGTGGGCCGCCGGCATCGGACAGGCGCTCGTCATCCTCGGCTGCACCACCGCCGCGATCGCGATCCTCACCGGTGCGGGCGGGCAGTCCGCCGAGGTGGTGGCCGTCGTCGTCCTGATGCAGCTTGCGCTCATCGAGCCGCTGGGGCTCGGCGTGTCCGCCGTCCAGCAGTGGGCGCCCTTCGGAGCAGTTGCGGGGCGGCTCGACGAGCACCTGGAAGACACTTCCGCGCAACGGCCGGTCGACCGTTTCCCTGAAGCGGAAACGGTGTGCGAAGCCGGGGCGCCGGCGCTGGCCCTGGTCGATGCCGCAGTCGGCTACGAGCCCGGCGTCGACGTGGTCCAGGGTGTGACACTCGAGATCCGCAAAGGTTCCTGGACGGCGCTGACGGGCCCTTCGGGGAGCGGCAAATCCACGCTGATCGGAGCACTGCTCGGCTTCCTGCCGCTCAGCCGGGGCAGGTTCCTGGCCGCGGCCGAGGCTCACGGACCGGCGCACGTTCCGGTCCGGCCCGCCTGGTGCCCGCAGGATGGCTACCTGTTCGATTCGACAGTGCGGGCGAACCTGCTCCTCGCCTGCGCCGATCAACCGGCGACCGAAGACGACCTCTGGCGCGTCCTGGAGGCCGTCGGGCTGGCGGACACGGTGCGGCGGCGCGGCGGGGGCCTGGAGGCCAGGATCGGAGCCGGTGGGAGCAGGCTGTCGGGCGGTGAGCGGCAGCGTCTTGCGGTGGCCCGCGCACTGCTTACACCGGCGCCGGCCCTGATCCTCGATGAACCCACAGCGCACCTCGATTCCGACGGCGCCGCCGGGCTCCTGCGGGACCTGCGTGCCGGCCTGGGCGAACGCCCCGTACTGCTTGTCACGCATGACCGGGCGGAGGCACTGCGCTGTGACACCGGCGTCGAGCTTTCCGCCGGTGGCCAGGGCAATCACCTACGCTGGGAGCATGCCTACTCCTGAGCTGACACCAGCCGACCAGCAGCTGAGCTGGCGGGCGATCACGGACGCGGACATCGACGGCTGGGAGGCCCTGCTGCGCCGCATGGCCGGGGAGGACAAGCCGGACTGGATCGAGCAGCGCGCCGATCTCGAGGAAGTGCTGCACGCGTCCAAGAACAATCCGGCGCTGGACACGGTGATGGGTTTCGACACCGCTGGAATACCGCGCGCCTTCGGTCGGATCAGTGCCAATGCAGGGTCCAGCCTTGCGCACGCCTTCGGCGGGGTTGACCCTGCATGGCGCCGCCGTGGAATAGGCCGCGCCGTCCTTGAGTGGCAGATCGAGCGGACCCGCAGGCGGTTCGCTGACGCGGGGATCACGGGAGGTGTGGTCCGCACCTACGTCGAGGAAAGCAACACCGGCCATCAGGCGCTCATGACGGCTGCCGGTAACACCATCGTGCGCTGGTTCACGGAGATGACCAGGGGCCTGGCCGCTGACATCCCCGAAGTGGAGCTGGATCCGGAATTCGAAATCGCCACCTTCAGCGACGATCTCTCGGAAGCCGTGCGCCTGGCCCACAATGAAGCCTTCCAGGACCACTGGGGAAGCGAACCCCGCGACGAGGAAAGCTGGTACTACACGGTGACCCACCCCGAGTTCCGGCCGGACTGGAGCCTCGCGGTGATCGATTCCTCATCGGGTGAGGTCGCCGCCTACCAGATCGCCAGCTACGACCCGGAGTCCAGGGACCTGGTGGGACACAGCGAAGGCTATACCGATCTGCTGGGGGTCAGGCGCGCCTGGCGCGGTCGGCGGCTTGCGCCGGCACTCCTCGCCGAAGCGATGCGCAGATTCAAGGCCGACGGCATGGAGAATGCCGGGCTCGGCGTGGACACCGAGAACCCGTCCGGCGCCCTCGGACTGTACGAACGCCTGGGCTACACCCCTACCCGCCGCTCGATGGCGTTCGAGCGCAGTCTCTGAAGCCGCCGGGATCCGGGCATCCGCCCGGTCTACACCGGGTTTGGCCCGATGGCGTCCACCGGTTGTGACAGCGCCACACCTGAACCATCGCGCCGGCCGTGCTCTGTCGGCAGTGCACGCGCAACGCCGGTGGCAGAGACGGCCCGCGCCGGTCCGTGCCCTGCCCACGCGAGGCTCAGATGGTCTTCACCCTTCAGGAAACGGTGGCACCGCACGCCCCCGGTCGCCCTGCCTTTCGCCGGGTATTCGCTGAACTCCGTCACCTTGACGGAACCGGGCACGGTTCCCGGCAGGGCCTCGCTGCCGGCAGCAATGGTCACCACGACGGCGGCAGGATCCTGCGCGCGCACGGCACCGAAGAACACGACGGCGTCGCCCTCGGCCAGCTTGATGCCCGCCACGCCGCCGGCCAGGCGTCCCTGCGGCCGCACCAGGGAGGCAGGGAACCGCAGCAGCTGTGCTTCCCGGGTAATGAAGACGAGATCATCGGCGTCATCCGCAGCCGCGAGGCCCACGACGCTGTCTTTCGGTTTGAGGGTGACTGCCTCCCAATCGTCCCGGTTGAGCGGGTAGTCGGGGACCACCCGCTTGACAACGCCCTGGGCGGTGCCGAGCGCAAAAGGCTTGTCCAGGGGAACCAGCCCCACCAGCACCTCGCCGCGCTCAAGGGTGATGAACTCCTTGACGGAGACTCCGCCGGCCAGGTTGGGGATCCCGTTGGTGGGTGGAAGCGCCGGCATGTCCACGACCTGCAGCCGCACCATGCGTCCGGACGAGGTCAGGGCGCCTATTTCTGCGCGTGCAGTGGTTGCCACCACCGACGTGAAGGCGTCGTGTTTCACCCGCTGTCCGCCGTCGCTGATCGGCTCCCGGCCGGTGGTGCGCGCCAGCTGCCCGGACGTGGAGAGGATGACCCAGCATGGGTCATCGGCGATCTCCAGGGCCAGGGGTGCCTTGGCGCCGTTGCCTGCAGGGCTGGGCAGAACGGTGCCCTTCAGCGGAGCGCTCGCCTCCGATTCCAGCAGAACCGTGCGCCGCGGCGTGGCGAACTGCTCAGCAACAGCAGCGAGCTCATCGGAGACCAGCGCGCGCAGCCTCTGCTCCGACCCCAGGATCTCTTCGAGTTCGGCGATTTCCCGGCGCAGCTCGTCCTGCTCCTTCTCCAGCTCGATGCGGGAGTACTTGGTGAGCTGACGCAGGCGGAGCTCGAGAATGTAGTTGGCCTGGATTTCCGTCAGGTCGTAGATGGACATGAGCCTGGTCCTGGCTGCCGCCGCCTCGTCCGAGGACCGGATGATCTGGATGACCTCATCGATGTCCACGATGGCGATCAGCAGGCCCTCCACGAGGTGGAGGCGGTCCTTCTTCTTCGCGAGCCGGTAGGACGTGCGGCGCCGGACCACGGAAATCCGGTGGCTGATGTATACCTGCAGCAGTTCCACGAGCCCCAGGGTGCGGGGCTGGCCGTCAACGAGGGTCACATTGTTGATGCCGAAGGAGTCCTCCATCGGCGAATACCGGTACAGCTGCGCCAGCACCGCGTTCGGGTTGAATCCGTTCTTCAGCTCAATGACCAGCCGCAGTCCGTGCGTCCGGTCCGTCAGGTCGACGATGTCGGAGATGCCCTGCAGCTTCTTGGCCGTTACGGCGTCCTTGATCTTTTCGATCACCTTCTCAGGGCCCACCATGTACGGCAGCTCGGTGACCACCAGGCCGGTGCGCCGGGCGGAAAGCTGCTCGACCTCAACCGCGGCGCGGGTCTTGAAGGAGCCCCTGCCGGTCGCGTAGGCGTCCCGGATGCCATCCAGCCCGACGATCTTTCCGCCGCTCGGGAGGTCCGGACCCGGCACGAAGCGCATGATGTCCTCGAGCGTGGCCTCCGGGTTGTCGATCAGGTGCCGGGCCGCGGCGATCACCTCGCCGAGGTTATGCGGGGCCATGTTGGTGGCCATGCCGACAGCGATCCCCGTTGCACCGTTGACGAGGAGGTTCGGGAAGGCGGCGGGGAGCACCTCGGGCTGGGTGAGCTGGTTGTCGTAGTTCGGAATGAAGTCGACCACGTCCTCACCGAGGTGGTCGGTCATGGTCAGTGCCGCCGGAGCGAGCCGCGCTTCGGTGTAGCGGGCGGCGGCAGGGCCGTCGTCGAGCGAACCGAAGTTTCCGTGCCCGTCAATGAGGGGGAGGCGGAGGGAGAAGTTCTGAGCCATGCGCACCATGGCGTCGTAGATGGCGGCGTCACCGTGCGGGTGGAGCTTGCCCATCACCTCGCCGACAACCCGGGCGGATTTCACGTGCCCGCGGTCCGGCCGCAGACCCATGTCCGTCATCATGTACAGGATTCTGCGCTGCACGGGCTTCAGCCCGTCCCGGGCGTCAGGGAGGGCGCGGGAATAGATCACCGAGTAGGCGTACTCCAGGAAGGAGCCTTCCATCTCGGAGGTGACATCGATGTCGATGATCTTCTCGGTGTAATCCATATCCGGTGGTGTGGCTTGGCGCCTGGCCATGGTGTGTCGGGTCCTTCGGCAGCTGATTGTTGACGGCAGGCATGCTTGCTGACGGGAGAAGCAGCCGCCCACTAGTGTGAGTCTATGGTGGCTCAGGGACTATACCCCGAATATTGGGAGGCGGACGTCGTGTTGCGGGACGGCTCAACGGGCCATCTCCGGCCGATCTCGCCCGACGATGCGGACGCTGTGCAGGCGTTCCACATGCGGCAGTCGCAGAACTCCATCTACCTGAGGTTCTTCACCTATAAGTCTTCCCTGAGCGAGAAGGAACTCAGGCGCTTCACCGAGGTGGACCACGTGGGCCGGGTTGCCTTTGTGGTCACCCGCGGCCAGGACATCATCGGGATCGGCCGCTACGACCGACTGGACAACCCTGACGAGGCAGAAGTCGCCTTCAATGTCTCCGACGCCTATCAGGGCAGGGGCCTGGGGTCCATCCTGCTCGAACACCTCGCCGCGGCGGCACGGGAAAACGGAATCCGGCGCTTCACGGCCGAGGTGCTGCCCGAGAACCGGAAGATGATTACCGTCTTCGCGGAAGCGGGTTACGAGGTGGAGCGCCGGTTCGATGACGGCGTGGTGGAGCTCAACTTCAATATCGATCCCACCGAGCGGTCCCGTGCGGTGATGGAGGCACGGGAGCACCGCGCGGAGGCGCGGAGCATGCAGACCCTGCTGGCGCCGTCGTCGGTTGCTGTGATCGGGGCCAGCCGCAGCTGGGGGAGCGTGGGGTATTCCCTGCTCGAGCACATTGTCGACGGCGGATTCACCGGCCCGGTGGCGGGGGTCAATCCGGAGGCGTTCGAACTGAACGGCATGGTTGCCTACGGCTCCATCGCGGAAGTACCCGGGCCGGTTGACCTTGCGGTCATCGCCGTGCCCTATGACCAGGTGCTCGCCGTGGTTGAGGAATGCGGACGCGCCGGTGTGAAGGGACTGCTGGTTGCCACGGCGGGCTTCGCCGACGACGACGGCGAAGGACTCTCGCGCCAGCGTGCCCTGGTGCACTGTGCCCGCTCCTACGGCATGCGGGTGGTGGGACCGGCGTCGCTGGGCATCATCAACACGGACCCTGCGGTGCGGTTGAATGCGTCGATGGCCCCGGAACTCCCGGTCCCCGGCGGCCTCGGCCTGTTCAGCCAGTCCGCGGCGATCGGGGTCATGCTCCATGCCGCCGCAGCCAGGCGTTCGCTCGGCCTGTCCTCGGCGCTGTCGGCCGGCAACCGGGCGGACGTGTCCGGGAACGACGCCATGCAGTACTGGGAAGACGACCCGCGGACCAGGGCGGTGGCCCTGTACCTGGAGTCCATCGGAAACCCGCGCAAATTTTCACGCATCGCACGCAGGCTCTCCCGGATGAAGCCGGTCATCGTTGCCAAATCCGACGTCATGGGGCTGCAGTTGCCTCCCGGCCATGCGGTGCGCACCACCCAGGCGCCGGCTGGCGCACTCGACGCGATGCTCCGCCAGTCCGGGGTCATCCGCGTCGAGACGAACGAGCAGTTGATGGACGTGGCGCAGATAGTGGTGGGCCAGCCCGTCCCCGACGGCGCGGGCGTCGCAGTGTTCAGCAACTCCCTCGCACTGGGAAAGGTCCTCGCCGACGCCGCCCGGTCCCAGCAGCTCGAGGTGGTGCGGATGAATGCCCACCTCGAACTCGACGGCGGTCAGTCCGTGGCGCTGCCCGCGCTGGAGAAGGCGCTGACGGAGGCGCTCGAGGATCCTGCCGTGTCTTCCCTCATCCTGACGCTGATCCCCGCCGTCGGGCTGGCCCCCGAAGCGATCCTGCCGGTGCTGAATCGGTGCGGCCGCGCGGCAGGAAAAGCCGTGGTCGCCTGTTTCACCGGTGTACTGGACCCCGCCGCGCAGCTGGAGGGCCTGCGGTCCGGTTCCGGCGGCGGGTCCGATCACGAGGACGCCACCGTGCCGTGCTTCGCCAGTCCGGGGGCCGCCGTGTCGGCGCTGGGCGCCGTCGTGCGTTACAGCCGCTGGCGCGCCGGCGAGCATGGGGTGTTCGCGGAGCTTGAGGGGATCGACGAGGAGGCCGCCGCCGCCCAGCTTGCGCAGGTGCTCTCCGGTGTAAGGGATGTCGGGCTGCGGCGCCTGGACAGCGGGCAGGCCGGCAGGCTTCTCGGCGCCTACGGCATCAGCGTCCTGCCGTCCATTCCATTCGATTCCATCGGGGAAGCCCTGGAGGCCGCCGAAGCGCTGGGCTGGCCTGTGGCGTTGAAGACGGTCGAGGAAAACCTCCGGCACAGGCTGGACTTCGGCGGGGTACGGCTCAACATCGGCGACCAGTCCGGACTGCGGGCGGGGATCGAGGCCATGCGCGCCGAGCTCCGTCCCTTCGGAAGCCCGGGCCTGGAAATCCAGGCCATGGCGCCGCCCGGGCAGGCGTGCGTCATCCGGGCGATCGAGGACCCGCTCCTGGGGCCCGTGATTTCCTTCGGCCTGGCAGGGGACGCCGTCAACCTGCTTGACGACTGGGCGCACGGCATTCCTCCGCTGACCACGGTGGATGTTGCGGATCTGGTGAGGACGCCCCGGGCCAGCAGGAGGCTCTTCGGTTACCAGGGCCTGCCGCCGGTGGACATTCCCGCCATCGAGGACCTGCTCCTGCGCGTCGCTCTGCTGAAGGACCGGCATCCTGAGATTGCGCTGCTGCGGTTCAATCCGGTCCTGGTGTCCGCGTCCGGCCTGGCGATCCTGAGCGCGGAAGTCAGCGTCGGAAATCCCCAGCAGCGCACCGACAGCGCCCGCCGGGCGATGCGGGACTGACCCCGCACCATGGTCCTGAACCGGCGTGCTCCCGGTTAGGCGTGCGCCGCCGCCATAAGTCACACTGGATAGCATGACTCCATCGCTGTCGGCTGAACGCCGCGACCTGGACGCCTCCCTGGAGCGAGCTGGTTTCTACCCGCGCCTGGTGGCCGACGTCGTCCACGATGCCCTGGACGGCAGGGAACCGCTCTCCCACGTGGTCCATCTGGAGACCCACTTCGAGCGGACCGAGGTCCGCCGGCACATCACCGTCCTTGTCCTGACGGAGGACATGCTGGTGGTGACGCACGTTGATGACCAGCAGCTGGACGACGCCGGCGAGCAGGTCACCGCGCAGGTTTCCACCGAGTCCGTTCCGGTCAGCCAGATCCGCTCGGTAGTGCTCAGCTACCAGTACGCCCAGCCGCAGAACTACAAGCCCTCCGATCCCGTCCGCGAACTCACCCTCGGCATCGCCTGGTCCGGCGGCCAGCGGCTGGACATGGGGCCAGCCAGCTGTGGAGACCCGCAGTGCGACGCGGATCACGGTTACACCGGCACCATTGCGCAGGAAGACATCGTCCTGCGGGTCAGCGCGGAGGCGGACGGTCTCCAGGCTGTCCAGAATGCCAAGTCCTTCGCCCGTGCCCTGCGCACGGTGAGTACCGCCAATCCGGCGGTGGCCGGCGTCGTGGTCAACCAGCCGGGTGCCAGCCGGAGGCAGCCCGGGCTGACCAGCCGGTTCAGCCGCGCCCACCACGGGCGGTAATCCGGCACGTGACTGCATCATCGCTCCACAGGGAGCCCCTGCCAGCCGCGCCTGCCTACGGGCGCACCTCTGTTGCCGAGGTCTTCACCAGCTCCGCTGCCGCGCTTGGACTCCCGGACTTCTCCAACACGCTGGACCTGCCGGCGGCCCGTCGGGTCTGCGTGGTCCTGGTGGACGGACTGGGCTCAGCCCTGCTCCGCCAGCGCTCCGGCCACGCCCCCTTCCTGCGGCAGTTCCTCGATTCCGGCCGCAAGCTCGGCTCGGTTTTTCCGAGCACGACGGCGGCGGCGCTTGCTTCGCTCGGGACAGGCCTCGCGCCCGGGCAGCATGGACTGGTGGGCTACGACGTCCTGGACCCGGGGCAGGGCAGGATAGTGAACATGCTCGGCGGATGGGACGCAGCGGTGCAGCCCGACCGTTGGCAGCCCCATCCGACAGTGTTTGAGCGTGTGGCACCCAGGGTGCCGGTCACCAGCGTCGGGCTGGCGCGCTTCGACGGCTCGGGCCTCACCCGCGCGGCGCTGCGGGGCGGCACGTATGTTGCGGGAAGCACCCCGCAGGCACGGGTCAAGGCAGCCTGCAGGGCGCTGGAAGCCACTGACCAGGCACTGGTTTACCTGTATCTGAATGAACTCGACAAGACCGGACACCGTTCCGGATGCATGTCCGCCGACTGGGGAGACCGGCTGGAGGACCTGGACCGGACCATGCGGTCCCTTGCAGCCGGCCTGCCGCCCCACACGCTGCTCCTCCTGACAGCCGATCACGGGATGGTGGATGTTGCACCGGAACAGCAGGTGGACTTTTCCGCTGATCCCGCCCTGATTGACGGCGTAGCCCTCACCGGGGGCGAGCCTCGGATGGTCCACCTCTACACAGAACCGGATCTGACGGAGGCGGGCGCGGCGCGTCTGGTTGAGTCCTGGCGCAGCGCCCACGGACACAGGGCCTGGGTCCTGACACGCGAGGAGGCGATTGCCGCCGGCCTGTTCGGTCCGGTTGCCCCGGCAGTCAGCCCCCGGATCGGAGACGTCCTCATTGCCGCACGCGAGCCCGTGGCGTTCTATGACACCCGCAGGGTCCCGGCCTCGGCGCTCGAGGTGGTCGGCCAGCACGGATCCATCACCCGCGCCGAAAGGGAAGTCCCGCTGCTGACCCTCGCCAAGCCCGGACCGGGCCCAGCCCGTATGGTGGGTCGCTGACCGATGGCCGAGCTCGTGTTCTTCTCCGGAACAATGGACTGCGGCAAGTCCACCCTCGCGCTGCAGATGGATCACAACCACACCGCCCGCGGCCGCAGCGGACTGCTCTTCAGCTCCCACGACCGTGCGGGGGAATCAGTGATTTCCAGCCGCCTCGGACTCATGACACAGGCCGTGGAAGTGCGTCAGGACACCGACTTCTGGGAGGAGCTGGTGCGGCGCCGCACGCATGGGACGCGGGTGGACTATCTCATCTGCGACGAAGCGCAGTTCTACACCCGGCGGCAGATCGAACAGCTGGCGCGGGTGGTCGACGATATGGACATTGACGTTTTTGCGTTCGGCATCACGTCTGACTTCCGCACAGAGCTCTTCCCCGGGTCACAGCGTCTCATCGAGCTCGCCGACCGCACGCAGGTCCTGCAGGTCGAGGCTCTGTGCTGGTGCGGACGGCGTGCCACCCACAATGCGCGTACCGTGGACGGCGTGATGGTGGTGGAGGGGGAGCAAATGGTGGTCGGTGACGTCGAGCCGGCTGCCGTGGAGACTGATCCACGCCAGGCGAGGCTCACGGGCGGCGGGCTGGACGAGCTCGATCCGCCGGCCGCGCCGGTGATCGGCTATGAAACGCTGTGCCGCCGGCACCATATGCGCCGCGTCACCACTCTCAGCGCGCGCACCCAGGCAGGCAGCGACGTTCCGCTGCCGTTCGACCCCGTGGCCGCGCGCCTGTAGTCTCCCGGCGCCCTGGCTGGAGGTGCAGGCTCCGACGGAGGCTAGTCGCCTTTCGTGCCGAATACGATCTCGTCCCAGCTCGGCACGCTGGAGCGCCTTGGCCGAAGCTTCCGGTCGGCCTCCGGCGCCTTCTGCGCACCATCCCGGGCCTCATCGGACGCAGACGGGTTCTCCCCGGCGGCGTCGGCCCGCCGCGATGGCTCCCGGGCGGCAACGGACTCTGACTCCTCGGCCGGGCGCTGCGGCCGCGCAATAACGCTGATCTCCCTGGTGTCCGTACTCACGCCCTCGAAAAGGCGTGGCGTGCCGTCGTCGTACATGTCCCCGGAGTTTTCGTCGTCGAAAATGGAGGGAGCCAGGCTGAGTCCGGGGAAAGGCCGGGTCTGCGCACCGGCCGGTTGGGTGTCCGCTTCCTCGGCCTCGCCGTTGCCCGGACGCGGATGCGCAGCGGGCACGTGGCCCTTGGCCAGCATCAGGGCAAGCGCATCATCGCCGTCCTCATCCGTGCCCAGGCGGTGACCGCGGCGTGACCGCAGCACATCCAGCAGCTCATCGGCGTCGTCGTCCTGGGGTGTTTCCTCGGCGGCATCGGTCTCAAAGTCGAAAACCCTGTCCGCCACGGCGCTGAGCCTCCGGGAGGGGAGCGGGCCGTCAAGCGGCTCCAGCTCGCTCAGGACCTGGGCCCAGCGGTTGGCATTCAGCACCGTCTTGCGGGACGGGTTGAACGTCCACTGCGCGGGCGGTTCCTCACCCACGGAGGCTGCAGTTCCGGCAGGCAGCTCGAACCGGACCACCACGGTCCACAGGCCGTCCGGCTTGCGCCAGGCGTCCCATTCAGCGGTTTCCGGATCCACCCCGAACGCCTGCAGGCGGTACCGGACCATGTCATCGAGCTGGGCCGGATTGTCGCCGAACGCGGACCGGTAGCCATCATTGGAGGGCAGCGGCGAAGCCACCTCGACCCGCTGCGCAAGCTGGGCCATGTAATCGCGCTCGGCGCGGACCGGTCCTTCATAGCGCAGCACATGCTGCAGTTCCACACCCGTCTCATCGACGATCTGCTGGGCGGTTGCGCCGCCCCGGATCCGCGCCTGGATGTCCCGCGGGCTCAGGGGCGCGCGCCGTGCCTTGCCGTCCGGGCTCTCCGATGTACCGGGTGCCTCCTGCCGCGCCGGACGTGTGGATGGCCGTGTGCTTGCCATCCGCAGCGCCTCGTTGATAGGCAGGCGGAACGAAGCCCCACCCTCACCGCCCAGCAGCAGATGGCCTCCGCCCTCATCCACGCCTACCAGCCGTAGCTCCTGCATCAAAAACCCTCCAGCCGACATACATTACCTTTGGTGAAACTTTGCCATCCAAAGGGGTCCGTTCCTACTTCATCCCTAGGTGTGGCGCGGAAGTTATGCACCGATTCGCTTTTAAGGGGACGATCAGCAACAATCTCTGCGGTACGGGCACAAAATTGACCCCCGCAGCGTTGTGACACGAACAGGATCTGCGCTGTACGGCGCCGTTCCTGGATCACTGATTTCCACCGATAGACCACCGACATCCACCGGAGCGTGAACTACTAACTATGGCGACTGACTACGATGCGCCTCGGAAGACTGACGACGAACTCAGCGAAGATTCCATTGAAGAGCTGAAATCCCGTCGTACGGACAAGCAGTCCGCGGTAGTCGACGAGGACGAGACTGACGCAGCGGAAGGCTTTGAACTCCCGGGCGCCGATCTTTCCGGCGAGGAACTTCTCGTGCGGGTCCTTCCGGCGCAGGCCGACGAATTCACCTGTGCTTCCTGCTTCCTCGTGCGCCACCGCTCCCAGATTGCGAAAGAGAAGGACGGGCTGGCCTACTGCAAGGACTGCGAAGGCTGAGCCTTTTCCTGCGACTTTACGTTCCCTGCGACGGGGCGGTCAGGGCAGCTGTCAGCTGCTCGGGCCGCCTCGTTGACGTTAACCAGTAAGGAGTAGGGTCCTCCGCATCATTGATCGTGATCCTCACCACCGGCGAGATCCACCCCCGGATACAGAGGTATGCCTTGCCGTGCAGTTCCGTCCCTCGCTGCGCTGTTGCAGCTGAGCCGGTGAACGCCTCAACATCTCCCAGATACTTCCGCTCGATCTGCGCTTTTCCCACCTGGAGCTCGGTGGAGGTCAGCCTGATGCGGGGGGTGGAAAGCAGGAGGAGGGTACTCAGGACGGCGGCGACGACGACGGCGGCCACAATCCCTGCCTGGATGCTGATGGGAATGAACGTGAATACGGAGGCAACGGCGGCACCGGCCACCACCAGCCAGATCCACGGCGCCGGCCACAGCTTCTCTTCGTAAAGCACCGGCTCACCGGCGGATCCTGTAGGCATGTCAGCTAGCTAAGCACCTTTCCTGCCGCTTTTCATCCCGGCCTGAAAGCGCAGGCCAGCCCGTGGAAGCGCTACAGTAAATGGTGCAAAGGGCTCCGGTGCATTCCGCACTTTCGGCGCAGCGCCGGCCGACGGCGCATGCTGTGCCCGCCCATCAGAAGAACCGTGCAGGAGAAGACGTGCTTGATACAGCGGAAGCATTGTCAGTGCAGATCAAAATGCTCGACGACGGCCTCGAGCCTCCTTCCTACGCACACCCCGGTGACGCGGGCGCTGACCTGCGGACCAGGATCGACTTCGAGCTCCAGCCCGGTGCGCGCGCGCTGATTCCCACCGGGGTTTCCCTGGCACTGCCGGTCGGCTACGCCGCTTTTGTCCATCCCCGGTCAGGACTGGCCGCCAAACACGGCATCACCGTCGTCAATTCGCCCGGAACAGTCGACGCCGGCTACCGCGGCGAAATCGCCGTGACCCTGTTGAACACGGACCCGGACGCTTCCCTGTCCTTCAGAAGGGGCGACCGCATCGCCCAGCTGGTGATCCAGAAAGTGGAACACGCAGCGTTCGTGACGGTCCAGGAGCTGCCCGATTCGGTGCGGGGTGCCGGCGGGTTCGGTTCCACCGGGGGATTCACGCCCTCGGCCGGAGCCACACGCTGACGCAATCGACCGGCAGCCGCCGGCTGTCGAGAACTATCGAAGGAGGAACCCGATCATGATTTTCGGGCGCCGCAAGAAAAACCAGGAGTCCGGCAAGGACTCAAGCGCTGCATTGAGTTCTGCCGACGAGACCGACGAGCTCCCGGAAGAGCAGGGCGAGGGCGCGTCGACAGAGGACGGCCGCGCCGCTACCGGTCCGTTCGACGAGTCCGAGAAGGACACCACCGCCGGCTACATCGACCTCGGAGCCCTTCGTATTGCCGCTGCCGAGAACCTGCAGCTCCGTCTCGAGGTCGAGGAACGTACAAAGCGGGTCATCGCGGTCACGCTGGATATCAAGGGCTCGAACCTGCAGCTGCAGGCGTTCGCTGCTCCCCGGTCGGAAGGGCTCTGGGATGAAATCCGCGGCCAGATCGCAGCATCGGTGGGCTCGCAGGGCGGCACCGTCGAAGAGCGCACGGGGGAGTTCGGTACCGAACTGATCGCCAGGCTTCCCGCACAGACTCCCGACGGACGTCAGGGATTCCGGGTGGCGAGGTTCGTCGGAGTGGACGGTCCGCGCTGGTTCCTCCGAGGCGTCTTCGGGGGCCCTGGTGCCATGGATCCAGCAGCAGCCGCGCCGATGGAACAGCTCTTCCGGAACGTGGTCGTGGTTCGCGGAGAGCATCCGCTGCCTCCGCGTGAGCTCCTGCCGCTCCGGTTGCCCAAGGACGCCGGAGCCCCGAAGCAGCAGGCTGAGCAGCCGCTGACGGCTCCGGATGACCCGCTACGCCGGGGTCCCGAGATCACCCACATTGGCTGACCAACTGGCCCTGCCGCGCCGTGGACGGATCAGCGGGCACGGCTTCGTGGAGCGGGTGACCATCCTGCCCCGCAGTGCCATGCCCCAGTTCTCGGCGATGGTAACCCTGCACGAACCGCGCGACGCCCGCGTCCGGCTCCTCTGGACCGGGCAGCGGAGGATCCCGGGCATCGACCCGGGGGTCAACCTGGCGTTCGAGGGAATGCTCACCGTCGTTGACGGGGTACCCACCATTCACAACCCGCGGTATGAGATTGTCGGCCGTGTCGAGGAGTCAGAGTGAACCAGCCCGCAGAGAACCCGCCAGGCAGCGATCCGTCCGACAACCGTGAAGTCCCGCAGCCCGAGTCGGGAATGGGCGGCCTGGCCGGCCAGTACGCTGCCAAGGCGGGGGTCCGCCAGGATGAGAGCGGCCGCATCGACGTGCTGCAGTCCATCGGAGGAGTGCGCGGCCTCGCCGAGAGCATCCTGCCCGGCCTGCTGTTCACCGTGGTCTTCACCATCCTGCGGGATCTGCAGCTCGCCCTCGTGGCTGCGCTGGCCGTCTCCGCAGTGTTCACGGTCATTCGGCTCCTGACCAGAACGCCCCTCACGCAGGCTCTGTCCGGCCTGGTGGGCGTGGCCATCTGTGCCTTTGTCGCGAACCGGACAGGCAACGCGGAGGACTTCTTCCTCCCCGGATTCTTCACCAACGCCGCCTACATCGTGGGTATGGCTGTGTCCATCGCCGTCCGATGGCCGCTGGCCGGACTGCTCTTCGGGTTCATCCGCGGCGAGGGCACGGAATGGCGCAAACAACCGGCGAGGATCCGCGCCTACTCCCTGGCAACCTGGCTGATCGTCGCCGTACTGGCCCTGCGGCTCATTGTGCAGGTGCCGCTCTACCTTGCGGACAATATCGCGGCCCTGGGCGCCACCCGCGTTGCCATGGGGGTTCCGCTCTACGCACTGGGGCTCTGGTTCGCGTGGCTGGTATCCCGGCCGGCGCTGGAGAAGCAGCAGCATCCGCCCGCCTGACGCGGCCGGCTCGCCGGAAGGCTCCGTTACGAGGTCGGCCGCAGAGCAGTCCTGAGGGCATCCTCGGCGGCGATGGCAGCGACGAAGAACAGCTCGTCGCCGGCCTCCACCACATCATCCGGGCTGGGAGCAATCGGAGCATCGTCACGCAGGATGGCCACCGCCGTGCAGTCGGCGGGCAACTCGACGGAGCCGAGGGTCCGTCCCACCAGCAGCGAGTCCTGCGGAACGGTGAACTCCACAATCGCGGACACGCCGGTCTGCAGGGTCAACAGGCGCACAAGGTCGCCGATTTCCACCGCTTCCTCGACCAGTGCCGTCATGAGGCGGGGCGTGTTGACGGCGACGTCCACTCCCCAGGAGTCATCGAACATCCAGTCGTTCTTGGGATTGTTGACCCGGCCCACCGTCCGTCCCACGCCGAACTCGCTCTTGGCAAGGAGGGAGACGACCAGGTTTACCTTGTCATCACCGGTCGCGGAGACCACGACGTCGGCCTCGTCCAGTTTGGCGTCCTTGAGCGTGGTGAGCTCGCAGGCATCACCGATCAGCCAGCGCGCCCCTTTAAGGCCGCTGCGCCCGACCACCTCGGGCTTCTCATCGATGAGCAGGATGTCATGGTTGTTGGACAACAGCTCGCGGGCAATCGAGGACCCCACACTTCCCGCCCCGGCAATGACTACCTTCATTCCTGCTCCTCCCGCGGCTGCTTGGACAGTACCCGAGCCACTTCATCCGTAGCGGCGGTTTCCATCATGGCGTGGACCACGTCGCCTTCCTGGTAACTGGTGCCGCTGCCGGGCAGCATCCCCTCGCCGAAGCGGGTCAGGTAGGCGACGCGGACTCCGGCGGCCGCCTCGATCTCCTTGATCGAGCGGCCGAGCCAGCCGTCATGGAGGGTGAGTTCGCCCAGGATGAGCCTTCCCGAGGATTCCCGGAAATCGCCGTTGATGCTCTGTTCAGGGAGGATCCGGCGCAGGACCTGGTCCGCGCTCCACCGGACGGCCGCAACGGTGGGTATACCGAGCCGCTGGTAGATCTCGGCGCGCCCGGGATCGTAGATCCTGGCGACGACGTGCGGGACGTGGAAAATCTCCCGCGCCACCCGGGTGGCAAGAATGTTGGAGTTGTCACCACTGGACACGGCGGCGAAGGCATAGGCGTTTTCGATGTCCGCGTTCTTCAGCGTGTCGCGGTCAAAGCCAACGCCGGTGACCTTGCGGCCGCCGAAGGAACCCCTGAGCCTGCGGAACGCGCGGTCATCCTGGTCAATGATTGCCACGCTGTGTCCGGACTCGTCCAGCGTGTGTGCCAGGCTGACTCCCACCCGGCCGCAGCCCATGATTACGAAATGCGCCACTGCGCCACCCCTGATTGTGTTCCGTTCATTGTCTTCCAAGGGTAGTGGAGGGCGGCACCACCAAACGCGCTAGTCTGTGGGCTGTGCTGACTTTCTTCGAGGCCGCCAAGCGGGTGCTGGTGGGCAAACCGTTCCGCAACGACCGGCTCCGGCATGAGACGCTGCCCAAGAAGATCGCCATGCCGCTGTTTTCGACCAGTGCACTGTCTTCCACGGCCTATTCACCGGACGAGATCCTTCTTACCCTCGCACTCGCGGGAGTCACCGCCGTTGCTGTTTCCCCCTGGGTGGGGCTCGCCGTCATCGTTGTCCTGCTGGTGGTCATCGCGTCCTACCGGCAGTCCGTACACGCTTATCCCTCCGGCGGCGGTGATTATGAAATCGCCCGGCGCAACCTCGGCGACGGCGCGGGGGTGACCGTGGCTGCGGCGCTCATGGTGGACTACGTCCTGACGGTTGCCGTGTCGGTTTCCGCCGCCGCACACTATCTGATTTCCCTGGCCCCCGTGCTCGCAGGGGCGCAGACCTCACTGGCGGTGGGGGCCGTCGTCGTGCTGGTTCTGGTGAACCTGCGCGGCTTCACCCGGGACGCACGCGTCCTGGCGCTTCCGTCCTACGTGTTCATGGCCGCAATCCTGGCGCTGTGCGTCACCGGGATCATCCAGCGGCTCACGGGGACGCTGGGGGAGGCGCCGAGCGCCCGCTTCGAAATCATTCCGGACGCGGCGTTCGACAACGGGCTGGTGGGCCTTGCCGGCGCACTCCTCATCCTGCGGGCGTTTTCCTCGGGGGCTGCGGCGCTGACCGGTGTGGAGGCTCCGAGCGCCAATGTGCCCAGCTTCGAGCCTCCGCGCAGCAGGAACGCCGCGAGCACCCTGCTCATCCTCGGCGTGGTCGCCTCCCTGATGACCGCCGGAGTCATCTACCTCGCCAACGCCACGCGGGTCCACGTGGTGCAGAACCCCGCCACGCAGCTGCTGCTGGACGGTGAGCCCGTGCCCGGGTCCTACGTGCAGAACCCGGTCATCAGCCAGCTTGCACGGACCATTTTCGACGGCGGAAGCCTCCCGTTCATCGTGGTCGTCGCTGCGACCGCGCTCATCCTGCTGCTGGCAGCGCATGGCGCCTTCAACGGTTTCCCGGTGCTGGCGTCGATCCTGGCCAAGGACGGCTACCTGCCCCGCCAGCTGCGTACCCGCGGTGACCGCCTCACGTTCAGCAACGGCATCATGGCCCTCGGCCTCGGCGCCATCCTGCTCATCCTCGTCTTCCGCGCGGACGTCACACAGCTGGTGCAGCTGTACATTGTCGGCGTCTTTGTGTCCTTCACCGCCACCCAGCTGGCGTTGATCAAGCACTGGGGCCGCGAGCTGCGCAGTACCGTGGACAGGAAGCGCCGCTGGCAGATGAACAAGTCCCGGGCAATCAACTCGATCGGCTTCGTGCTGACCGCGGCGGTGCTCGTGGTGGTGCTGGTGACGAAGTTCGAGTTCGGTGCCTGGATTGCGGTCCTGGCCATGGCCGCACTGTTTGTGGTCATGTTCAGCATCAAGGCCCACTACGACCAGGTGGCCCGCGAACTGGCCATCGATGATGCCGCCTCCGCCCGTGCCCTGCCCTCCCGAGTCCACGCAGTCATCCTCGTCTCCCACGTGCGCAAACCGGTGCTGCGTGCCCTGGCCTTCGCGCGGGCATCCCGGCCCTCCAAACTGGATGCGATCGTGGTGGACGTCGACCCGGAGGAAACCCGGCGCACGCTCGAGGACTGGGACCGCCTTGAGGTGCCCGTGCCGATCACCGTCCTTGCCTCTCCCTACCGCGACACCATCCAGCCGATCATGGACTACATCAAGTCGATGCGCAGGGACTCACCCCGGGACCTCATCGTTGTCTACATCCCCGAATACGTTGTCGGTAAATGGTGGGAGCAGCTCGTGCACAACCAGACCGCACTTCGCATCAAGACACGGCTCCACTTCGAGCCGGGCGTTATGGTGGCAAGCGTGCCATGGCAGCTGGCTTCCTCCGATGCCGCCCGCAAATTCCAGGACCTCAGGTGACGCAGACCCCAGAACTCGAACTGACCATCGGCCCGCCCGCCCATGGCGGGCA
>NZ_KI914617.1:144588-146749 GCF_000520475.1 Arthrobacter sp. 35/47 | reverse complement strand
CCGTAACCGGACCATGATCGTGGCCCGTTCCACCAGGGACAGCCGTCCCGTCCCCGGTGTTCCAACCGATGTCGGCGGATCAGCCAGCCCGCCCGGAATGCCCGTCATCAATGTCATGCCGCCAGTTTTACGCCACTGATAGGCGGCCCCGTTGCGGGACACACCCGCGACCCGGGCAGCCTCACTGAATGAGGCCCCCGAGCACAACACCGCGTAGAACTTATCCCACTGCTCCGGCAGGAACCACGTCTTCTTCATAGCAACACCACTTTCGGGGAGGCGTTGCACTGACCGTATGACTTTCCAGGCCCGGAACCCGCCAGAGCTACACAAAAGTTCCGGCTGTTTCCTCCCAATACTCGCTGCGCTCGCATCGGGTCCCTCGCCCGATAGGCTTAGCACCATGACGGATTCTCCCCCAACCAGCTGGACCAGTGCTGGCCATCCGCGCCCGCTCATCGAGGAGCTGGACCCGAGCACCGGCGTGATCGCTACCGGGCTGCGCCTGCCCGCGGGTTTTGCGCTGATCGCCGAGGACCCGGAACTCGGCCCGGCAGTGTCCACATGCCTGGCGAAGGTGGAGAAGCAGCTGCGCGAGGCGATCTCCAGTTCGGACCCCCTGGCCGATGCAACCTCACGCCACCTGGTGGAGGCCGGCGGCAAGCGGATCCGTCCGTTGCTGACCATCCTCGCCTCCCACCTCGGGGACGCAACGAAGCCGGAAGTGGTGGTTGCCGCCGTCGTCGTCGAACTGACCCACCTGGCCACCCTCTATCACGACGACGTCATGGACTCCGCGCCCTACCGCCGCGGTGCACCGACGGCCCACGAGGTGTGGGGCAACTCCGTGGCCATCCTGACCGGTGACCTGATTTTTGCCCGGGCGTCGATCCTGGTGTCGGAGCTCGGTTCCCGCGCGCTGGGCATCCAGGCGCGCACCTTCGAGCGGCTATGTCTGGGACAGCTGCATGAGACGGTGGGCCCGCGGGACGGCGAGGATCCGGTGGAGCACTACCTCTCGGTCATCGCGGACAAGACGGGCTCCCTGGTTGCCGCGTCCGGCCAGCTGGGAGCGATTTTTGCTGATGCGCCGGCGTCGGATGTTGACGTCATGGTGTCCTACGGGGAGAAGGTCGGCGTAGCCTTCCAGCTCGCGGACGACGTCATCGACGTCACCGGCCTCAAGGTCAAGTCCGGCAAGTCCCCGGGCACCGACCTGCGGGAGGGTGTGCCCACGCTCCCCGTGCTGCTGCTGCGGCAGGCGGCTGCTGCCGGCGATGGCTCCGCGCAGCGCGTGCTCACCCTGGTGGACGGGGACCTCACCTCGGACGAGGCACTTGCCGAGGCGGTCTCAGCGCTCCGGGAACACCCCGTCACCCAGCAGGCCTGGACGGTGGCGCAGCAGTGGGCGGAAGACGCCGTCGCCGCTCTGGATCCGCTGCCGGAGAGCATGGTCAAGCGGGCGCTGGCGAGCTTTGCGCAGGCGGTTGTCAGCCGCGACGTCTGATTCCGGGGCACCGCTGTGCCGGTTTGCTCAGTATTCAGGTCGTGTGACGGGGCGACCCCTGCAACGGGGGCGGTAACCAGCCGCAGCACCGTGGAAAGCTGAGCAATCCGGCACGCGAGTTATGCACATAGCGGCATTTCCTGAGCCCGACGGGCTCATTCCCGGCTGAGCTGGTCCAATGGACACATTTGGACTAATGAGAAACTGGGGCGGCGTCGCCCGCACCGGAATGCTCCTTGACACGGGGGTCACCAAACGGCAGATCGCAGCCCACGTCCGTCGCGGCGAGCTATTACGACTGCGGCCTGGGGCGCTCGCATTGCCTGATGCACCCTATGATTTTCTGACCGCCATCCGGAACGACGGCTTTCTGACCTGCGTATCCGCGGCAAGTCACTATGGTTTATGGCTACATACACCCTCGCCCTTACTCCACCTGAATTGCCTTCATGCGCGCTCGAAAGATGTGGTCAACCACCGGTCCAGGAGCGTGCCTGCACACCCATACCTCCCACTGGTTGGCCTAGTCGATGTGCTGGTCCACGCGCTTCATTGTCTTCCGGGAGACCAGGCCGCGGTTATCGTCGAGAGCGCGTTGCGCCGGGGAGACACGGTCCGCGGCTTCCTGCTCGAGCGGCTGGAAGGACCCCGCAA
>NZ_KI914617.1:133842-144488 GCF_000520475.1 Arthrobacter sp. 35/47 | reverse complement strand
CCGCAACGGGAAGGCGCGGGCCGCGCTCGATAGGGTGACAGGTTGCGCCGAGTCGCCCATTGAGGTTGTGGCCCGACTGTTGTTCAGGGACGCCGGTATCCGTTTACAGACACAGGTTCCTATCAGAGGCGTCGGCAGAGTCGACTTTTTGCTCGAGGGAATTCTCATTGTGGAGGTTGACGGAGATGCCTTCCACTCCAGCCGGAAGGAGCGGACCCGCGCCCGCAGGAGGGACAACGCGGCGCTTGAGCAGGGGTATCCGAGCCTGCACTTCGGCTATGAAGACATCATGTTCAATCAGGAAAAAGTGCTGGCCCAGGTGATGGCCGTGCTTGCGAGGACTCGGAGGCGGTAGGCGTTCCGGTTTGCTCAACTTTCCGGCTTCGGCCGCCGCACCGCGAGTAGAATCGCAGGTCGCAGAGGGGTCTATGCCGGAATCAGCCCGGGGACGGCGGGAATAGTGAGCAGTCCGGGACAATGCGCAGCTAGAGCTCGGCCCGGAGCTCAGCAGCCTTGCGGGCACGGATGGCGGGATCAACCACGGGGCGCTTCGGCGTGAAGTAGAAACCGTCGTCGTGCCAGCGGGGGAGCACGTGCTGATGGTAGTGCCAGACGTGCTGGCTGCCGGCGGGCTCGTTGTGCTGGCGGGTGGAGACCCCGTCCGGGTTCCAGGCGCGCTTGATGGCGATCGCCATGTCCCGGGTGACGGTCATGATGCGGCCGGCGACGTCGTCGGGCAGTTCATACAGCAGCTCGTAGTGGTCCCGCGGGGTCACCAGCACGTGGCCGGGGTTCGGCTCGAACCCGTGGGAGGCAATGAAGGCCAGGACCAGGTCATCCGAGTAGATCAGGTCACCGGGCTCACACAGGTTCGAGGCGAACCGTAATTCGCCTGAGGCCAGGTCGCAGAACGGGCACTCGTACCCTGCGGGAGCGTGGGTGTGCCAGGTCATTCTGCCTCGTCGTCGAACACCCAGTCGAACATGTCGAGCATGAACTCGCTGAACGTTCCTTCCTCGTTCTTCCAGGACCCCCGGGCGTTGTTGCGCCGCCACACGATGGGATCGGGGACGGTCAGCTGATCCGCCTTGATGCCCCAGACGAACTTCTCATCCACGTCTTCCATGAACAGCAGGAATCCGTCTTCGATCTCCAGCTCGTCCGGATCCCACACATAGTGGAAGGCTTCCATGAGGTCCTCGGAAGCGCCGACGGCGAGGTAGAACTCGCGCACGGCCAGAGGCAGCGGGAAATCCTGGCCCTCACGCAGCTCTGCAAGCTCGGCTTCGGAGAGTCCGTCTTCCGGGACCCAGGGCTCGTCAAAGTAGGCCGGTACGAGGGCGCGGAATTTATCCAGGAACAGCTCGGTCACAGTGGCTCCAGGTGAGGTTGGGGGATGCCCCCAATCCTATCCCGCCGTGGGAGGCTCGGAAGGACACGGTGCCCGGGTGGCCAGGGGAGCGTGCCAGCCGCCCCGCCAGGCAAGAACCCGGAGGAGGAATACCAGCGCAGCCACGGCGATGCCGGTGACCACGTTGAACAGGTCCAGCTTCGCAAGCACCACTGTGAGCGCCGCCCCGAGGAAGGCCGGCAGCGCATAAATGTCTCCCGGATTGAACAGTTGGGGAACCTCATTTGCGACGACGTCGCGCAGCAGTCCACCCCCGACGGCGGTAGTCACCCCGAGCAGCACCGCCGCCACCGGATTCCACCCCTCATCCACCGCCTTCAGCGCACCGACAATGCAGAACAGGGCCAACCCGCCGGCGTCGAACAGCATGAGCAGCGTGGACACCTTCTCGAGCCGCGAGAAGAGGAAGAACACCAGAAGGGTGGCCAGCACCGGCGGCGCGAGGTACAGCGGGTTGGTGAAGGCCACCGGGTCGACGCCGATTATTACGTCGCGTGCCACACCGCCGCCCAGTGCCGCCAGGGACGCCAGAAGAAGAGAGCCGACTAGGTCGAACCCCTTGCGTGCAGCCAGCAGCGACCCGGAAACGGCGAAAAAGAAAACGCCGAACAGGTCGAGGATCAGCGCGGCGTTCATGAGGTCTTTTCGTTACGGCACACAACTGTCAATAGTCGCAGGCGGGTGCTTCAATGGCCAGCATGCAGACTTCCACGCCACCTGTGCTCATTGCGTGTTCACACGGCACCAGCAGCGCCGAAGGACAGGCGGCCGTCAACCGGCTGCGCGATGAGATGCGCGCACTCCGCCCGGAGCTGGACATCCGCGAAGCCTACGTTGACGTCCAGGAACCGGACCTTCCCGGGGTGGTGGATTCCCTGCCGGACGGGCCCGCCGTCATCGTTCCGCTGCTGCTGTCGGTGGGTTACCACGTGAAGGTGGACATCGCCGAAGCGGTGCAGAGCCGGCCGGACACCTACGCTGCCGCCCCGCTGGGCCCCGACCCGCGGCTTGCCGCCCTGCTGCAGCAGCGGCTGGAGGAGGCGGAAGTGGGTCCGGGAGACGCCGTCGTCCTCGCCGCCGCCGGCTCCTCCGATGCCTGCGCGTCCGTTGACGTCGAAGAACTTGCGAAGCAGCTGGCCGCGTTGCGGTCCGGGCACATTGTGGTCGGGTACGGGGCGAGCGCGCGGCCGTCCGTTCCCGAGGCCGTCGCCCAGGCAGGGGAAGCCGCGGCGATCGCCTCCTACCTGCTGGCGCCCGGTTACTTCCACGACCAGCTGGCCAAGGCGGGCGCCTCAGTGGTGAGTGCGCCGCTGCTTCCCTCGACAGCTGTCGCCGAGATTGCCCTCGCCCGGTATGACGACGCCGCCGCACGCCTTCAGGCGCCGGATCCCGCCAGGGACTGCGGCCGGCCGTGCCGGCAGCTTGTCACGGTGTGCGCCCGGCCCTAGCGCCCGCATTTCACGATTGAACGCGGAAGCTGTCAAGACCCTTACAGCATTGTGACGCGCCGTGTCCCCACGTGAACGGGTGTTGCCGAACCTTTGAAGGGGCTCTGACCCCGGTCCTACTGTCGTTACATGACGAGTTCAGTCGCAACCGAAGCAAGCCCGGCAGCCGCAGGGAAGCCCCGCGCATCCAGGCCTGCCGCCAAACCGCACGGCCAGTGGAAGGTTGACGGCACCACCCCCCTGAACGCCAATGAAACGTGGAAGCAGGAGGACAACGGCCTCAACGTCCGCGAGCGGATCGAGCAGATCTACGCGAAGAACGGCTTCGACTCGATTGACGGCACGGACCTCCACGGGCGCTTCCGCTGGTGGGGCCTGTACACCCAGCGCAGGCAGGGTATCGACGGCGGCAAGACCGCCACGCTGGAACCGCACGAACTCGAAGACAAGTACTTCATGCTCCGCGTCCGCATCGACGGCGGGGCGCTGACCACCGGGCAGCTGCGGGTCATCGGCGAGATCTCCACCGAATTTGCCCGGGACTCCGCTGACATCACTGACCGCCAGAACATCCAGCTGCACTGGATCCGGGTCGAGGACGTGCCGGAAATCTGGAACCGCCTCGAGTCGGTGGGGCTCTCCACCACCGAGGCCTGCGGCGACGTTCCCCGCGTGATCCTCGGTTCCCCCGTGGCCGGCATCGCCAAGGACGAGATCCTGGATCCCACCCCGCTGATCCACGAACTGAGCGAACGGTTCATCGGCGATCCGGAGCTCGCCAACCTCCCGCGCAAGTACAAGACCGCCATCACCGGCCACCCCAGCCAGGACGTGGTGCATGAGATCAACGACTTCGCCCTGGTGGGCGTGGTCCACCCCGAGCTCGGCGCCGGTTATGACCTGTGGGTGGGCGGCGGGCTCTCCACCAACCCCCGCCTGGCCGAACGCCTCGGCGTCTTCGTCTCCCCGGACGTCGCCGCCGAAGTCTGGCTCGGGGTCACCAGCATCTTCCGCGACTACGGTTACCGGCGCATGCGCACCAAGGCCCGACTGAAGTTCCTCTTGAACGACTGGGGCACAGCCAAATTCCGTCAGGTCCTCCAGGATGAGTACCTCGGCTTCGAACTCCCCGACGGCCCGGCGGCGCCCCGGCCCAGCACGCCCGGAGACCACGTCGGCATCCACGAGCAGAAGGACGGCCGGTTCTTCATCGGTGTCTCTCCAACGGTGGGCCGCGTCTCCGGCACCATCCTCACCTCGCTCGCCGACACCCTCGAAGCCCACGGCTCAACCCGGCTGCGGACCACCCCCCACCAGAAACTCGTGGTGCTCGACGTCGACAAGGACCAGGTGGAACCGCTGGTCGCTGAACTGGAAGCCCTCGGACTCTCGGCCCGCCCGTCCCTGTTCCGCCGCTCCACCATCGCGTGCACCGGCATCGAATTCTGCAAGCTCGCCATCGTCGAAACCAAGGTCACCGCGGCCACGGCCATCGCGGAACTGGAGCGCCGGCTCGCCGACCTCGTTGACAACGGCACGCTCACCCAGCCGATCGCCCTGCACATCAACGGCTGCCCCAACTCCTGCGCCCGCATCCAGACGGCGGACATCGGCCTCAAGGGCATGATGCTTCCAACGCCCGACGGCGACCCCACCCCGGGCTTCCAGGTGCACCTCGGCGGCGGGCTGGCCACCGTGGACCGCGGTGAAGCCGGCCTCGGCCGCACCGTCCGCGGCCTCAAGGTCACCGTGGACAACCTGCCTGACTACGTTGAGCGCGTTGTGCGCCGCTACGCCGAAGACCGCCACAACAACGAGACCTTCGCCCAGTGGGCGCACCGTGCCGAGGAAGGAGTGCTGCAGTGAGCCTGTCACCCGAACACGTCGTCTCAGACACCGCGCGTCCCGCACGCCGCACCGAGGATGAGCTGAAGGCCCTCGCAGCCAGGGGCGCCGAGGAACTGGGTTGGGACTCGCCCGCCGGGCAGGTCATCGCCTGGGTCGCCCGGAACTTTGACCTATCCCAGACGGCCGTCGCCTGCTCCATGGCCGACGCCGTCCTCCCGCACCTGGTCTCCCAGCAGTTCCCCGGCGTGGACGTGCTCTTCCTCGAAACGGGCTACCACTTCACCGAAACACACATCACCCGCAACGAGGTCGCTGACCAGCTCGACATCACGATCGTCGACGTGATGCCCGAACTGACTGTCGCCGAACAGGACGCCCAGTACGGCAAGAACCTGTTCAGCCGGGACCCCGCCCAGTGCTGCGCCATCCGCAAGATGGACCCGCTCAAGAAAGCCCTTGCCGGCTACGAAGTGTGGTTCACCGGCGTACGCCGCGACGAGGCGCCCACCCGGACCAACACGCCCCTGGTCACCTGGGACCGGGTGCACAACCTGGTCAAGATCAACCCGCTGGCAGCCTGGAGCTTCGACGAGCTCCTCGACTACGCGGGCGAGCACCAGGTCCCCGTCAACATGCTCCTGTCCAACGGCTACCCCTCGATCGGCTGCAAGCCGTGTACCCGTCCGGTAGCCCCAGGAGAAGACCCGAGAGCCGGCCGCTGGGCCGGCCTAGCGAAGACAGAGTGCGGAATCCACCAATGAGCAGTTCAACTAATACGTTCCTCATCAGCGGTGCCGGCTCCGCCCCTGCGCGGGACGGCGATGCTGCAAGCAGCACCGCGTCCCGCTCCGACAGCGGTGGCAGCCTACCCACCGCTCGCAAGCTCGCGTCGGGACCCTCGGCTGACACCTTAGATGCCACTCCCTGGGCGGCATCGGACTCGGCTGCCGCGAGCCGCGAAGCTGCGACTCCGGAAGCGGCGCATCGCGGCGCCGAGGAACGAGGCGACGTGTCTAAGCCGCGTGGAGTCGTAGCGAAGCGGCTCTCCAGCTTGGACGCCCTCGAGTCCGAAGCCATTCACATTATTCGGGAGGTTGTCGCCGAGTTTGAGCGGCCCGCCCTGCTGTTCTCCGGCGGCAAGGACTCCGTGGTCATGCTGCACCTTGCCACCAAGGCGTTCTGGCCCGGCAGGGTCCCGTTCCCGGTGCTCCACGTGGATACCGGCCACAACTTCCCCGAGGTCCTCGAGTTCCGCGACCGCACGGTCGAGCGTCTCGGGATCCGCCTGGTGGTCGGGTCCGTGCAGGAATACATCGACCGCGGCGAGCTGAGCGAACGCGCTGACGGGACACGGAACCCGCTGCAGACCGTTCCGCTGCTGGACACCATCAACGCCAACCGGTTCGACGCCGTCTTCGGCGGCGGCCGCCGCGATGAGGACAAGGCCCGCGCCAAGGAACGCATCCTGAGCCTGCGTGACGAGTTCGGCCAGTGGGATCCGCGCAACCAGCGGCCTGAGCTGTGGAACCTGTACAACGGCCGGCACACCGTCGGCCAGCATGTGCGCGCGTTCCCCATCAGCAACTGGACCGAACTGGACGTGTGGCGCTACATCGAGCGGGAGAACATCGAGCTTCCCGGCCTGTATTACGCCCATCAGCGCGAGGTCTTCCGCCGCGACGGCATGTGGCGGGCAGTGGGCGAGGTCTCGCAGCCCACCGAGAAGGAAACTGTGGAGACGCGCACGGTCCGCTACCGCACGGTCGGTGACATGTCCTGTACCGGAGCCGTGGAATCCGACGCGGCGACCGTCGCGGAAGTGGTCCGCGAAGTCGCCCTCAGCACACTCACCGAACGCGGCGCCACCCGCGCGGACGACCGGATCTCGGAAGCCGCCATGGAAGACCGCAAAAAGGACGGCTACTTCTGATGTCTACCCCCACCGCTGTTGAGACAGCAGTAAACATGGACCACCTCTCTTCCGGTTCACTGTTTCGATTTTGCACGGCCGGATCGGTCGACGACGGCAAGTCCACCCTGGTGGGCCGCCTCCTGCATGACAGCAAGTCTGTCCTCGCAGACCAGCTCGACGCCGTTGCCCGCACCTCCGCGGAGCGCGGTTTCGGCGGGGAACGTGGCGGCCTGGACCTCGCACTGTTGACCGACGGCCTCCGTGCCGAACGTGAACAGGGCATCACCATCGACGTCGCCTACCGCTACTTCGCCACCGCCAACCGCACTTTCATCCTCGCGGACACTCCGGGGCACGTTCAGTACACCAAGAACACGGTGACGGGCGCTTCCACGGCGGACGCCGTCGTCGTACTCATTGACGCACGCAAGGGTGTGCTGGAGCAGACCCGCCGCCACCTCGCGGTGGCGCGGCTGCTGCGCGTGGCGCATATCATCGTCGCGGTGAACAAGATCGACCTCGTGGACTACAGCGAAGCCGTGTTCCGCGACGTGGAAGCGCAGCTCAAGCAGGCCGCGCGGGAGCTGAAGGTCGATGAGCCGGCCGTCATCCCGGTGTCCGCCCTCGAGGGCGACAACGTGGTGGACCGCTCGGAGAAAACCCCCTGGTACGGCGGACCGTCGCTGCTCGAGACGCTGGAGCAGCTCCCGGCGCTCGCCGACCTGGAAACCGACGTCGAGGCGTTCCGGTTCCCGGTGCAGACCGTCATCCGGCCGCAGGGCGCGGTGGCTCCCGGGCTCGACGCCGACACCTACCGGGACTACCGCGGGTACGCCGGCCAGGTCGCGGCCGGGTCCATCCGGGTGGGCGACGCCGTCACGGTCCAGCCGGCCGGCCGGGTCACCACCGTCACCGGCATCGACTTCGCTGGACAGGAACTGGACGAGGCCTTCGCCCCGCAGTCCGTCGTGCTGCGGCTTGCCGATGACATCGACATCGCGCGCGGTGATTTGCTGGCCGAAGCCGGACCGGCAGCCAGCCTTCCGCAGCCCACGCAGGACCTCTACGCGGCCCTGTGCTGGCTCTCGCCGAAGCCGCTGAAGGAGGGCTCACGGCTCCTCATCAAGCACGGCAGCAGGACGGTCCAGGGACTGGTTCGCCAGGTCATCAACAAACTGGACCTCGCCACGTTCGCCGATCAGCCGGCGTCGGGCCTTGGGCTCAATGACATCGGGACGGTCCACATCCGGCTCG
Source organism: Arthrobacter sp. 35/47 (assembly GCF_000520475.1). NCBI lineage: Bacteria > Bacillati > Actinomycetota > Actinomycetes > Micrococcales > Micrococcaceae > Arthrobacter > Arthrobacter sp. 35/47. The sequence goes on along the minus strand of NZ_KI914617.1, from coordinate 136,615 downwards.
CAGCAGCGCTGCCCGTGGACAACTACGTCAACTTCCGCCGTACCGGAGCGTTCCTGGTCATCGACCCCTCCGACGGCAACACCCTGGCCGCAGGCCTGGTGGAATCAGACCACCTTGAGCTGGCGGCCCGCGAGGACGAACGCTATGACATCTAGAAAGCCCGGCGCGCCGTGAATGGCACACCGACCGTCGAGATCGCCGACCTGACCAAGAACTTTGGCAGCACGCCGGTCTTCCAGGGGCTGGACCTCTCCATCTCCCAGGGCGAGTTTCTCTGCCTGGTGGGCGGATCAGGGTCCGGCAAGTCGACCCTGCTCAACATCATCGCCGGCCTCGACTCCGCCGACGGCGGTACCGTCCTTGCGCCGCCGGCGGCGGTGATGTTCCAGGAATCGGCGCTGCTGCCCTGGCTCAGCGCAGCGGGAAACATCTCGCTCGCGCTGAAGTTCGCGGGCGTGCCCCGGCAGAACCGTGCGCAGCGGACGCAGGAGCTGTTGAACATCGTCCGCCTCCCGGACGCCGGCAACCGGCTGGTCCACCAACTCTCGGGCGGAATGCAGCAGCGGGTCGCCCTGGCGCGCGCCCTTGCCCAGAACCGCAGCCTCCTCCTGATGGACGAGCCGTTCAGCGCGCTGGACTCCATCACGCGGGACTTCCTGCACGACGAACTCGAGGACATCTGGCGTGCCACCGGGCGGACCATCGTCCTGGTCACGCACAACGTCCGGGAGGCCATCCGGCTCGGCCAGCGCGTCATCCTGCTGGCTTCGGACCAGGGCGGCATCGCCGGTGAGTGGCAGGTCTCGGAAACGCAGCGCCATGATGCAGTGGCCGGCGCCGCGCTGGCCGAAACCATCCGGGACGTACTCCACCGGGAGGTGCACGGCCTTGCCGCAGTTAGCTGAACCAGTGAAGACCGCCCGCAGGGTCGCGACCGCCCCCGCCGCCGAATCCCGGACCCGCCGCGTCCTGCTGATGCTCGCGCCGCTGGCCACCCTGGTGGTGGTCCTCAGCCTGTGGAGCGTGGCGTCATCCGTCAGCGGCGGCACCGGACCCGCAGCCCTCTTTGAGGCGCTGGGCCGGTTGTGGGCCTCGGGCGAAGTCATTCAGGGCATCGCCACCAGCCTGAGCCGCGGCGTGCCTGGATTCCTCCTGTCGGTACTCGTGGGCACCGTCCTGGCGCTGGTGCTGTCCTCCTCGACGTGGCTGCGCGCCGCCGTCGCGCCCTACATGACCTTCCTGCTCACGCTGCCCACCGTGGCCTGGGTTCCGGTGGCCATCCTCTTCTTCGGCGTCACCGACGCCACCGTGTACTTCGTGGTGCTGACCGGCGCTGTGCCGGCCATCGTCAACGGACTGCTCGCCGGCGTCGACCAGATCCAGCCGCTGCACCGCAAGGTGGGCCGGGTGCTCGGCGCGCGCACCTGGGACACCGCCCTGCACATCGTGCTTCCGGCGGCGCTCCCCGCCTACATCTCCGGCCTCCGGCAGGGGTGGGCGTTCTGCTGGCGTGCGCTGATGGCGTCCGAGATCATCGCCGGCGGACAGGAACTCGGCCTCGGCCTGGGAACCCTGCTGCAGCGCGGACGCGAGCTCGACGACATCGGCGGCGTGATGGCCACCATCCTGCTGATCCTGGTGGTCGGCGTCGTCATCGAAGTGCTGGTCTTCGGACCGCTTGAACGCCGCCTGCTGCGCCGCCGCGGCCTGCTGGTTGGAGGCTCACAATGACCTATCCGCTTGGACTTCAGCTCCGCGGCCGCCGCGTCCTGGTGGTCGGCGGCGGTCCCGTCGCCGCACGTCGGCTGCAGGCACTGCTCGACGACGGCGCCCTGGTCACGGTCGTGGCCACCTACGCCTGTGAGGACATCACCGAGGCCGCTGCCGCCGGCCTCGTGGACTGGCAGCAGCGCGAGTACGGCTCCGCGGACCTCGACGGCGCGTGGCTGGTCCTCGCCCACTCCGGCTCCGCCGAGGTGCAGGACCGGATCGCCGCCGAAGCCGAGGAGCTGCGCATCTGGTGCGTCAAGGGCGGCGACTCGGCAGCCTCCGCCGCCTGGGTTCCCGCCGTCGCGCGGATCGACGATGTCACGGTGGCGGTCAATACGGACGGTGACCCGAAACGCGCGGCCGCCCTGCGCGACGGCGTTGCCGCCGCCCTGGAATCCGGTGAACTGCCGCTGCGGCGGCACCGCCGGTCGCCGGAAGACGCCATCGGGACTGTCGCCCTGGTGGGTGGCGGACCGGCCGACGCCGGCCTTCTGACCGTCCGCGGGCGCCGGCTCCTGGCGCAGGCCGACGTCGTCGTTGCTGACAGGCTGGGACCGCGCTCCCTGCTCGCCGGGCTGTCCGCGGACGTCCAGGTGATCGAGGTCGGCAAACTCCCGGGCCACCACCCGGTGCCGCAGGACGAGATCAACCGCATCCTCGTCGAGCAGGCGCTGCTCGGACACCGGGTGGTCCGGCTGAAGGGCGGCGACCCCTACGTCCTCGGCCGCGGTGGAGAAGAGGAAGCCTACTGCCGCGACCACGGCATCGCCGTCGAAGTGGTTCCCGGCGTCACCTCCGCCATCTCGGTGCCGGCGGCTGCAGGAATCCCGGTTACGCACCGGGGAGTGGCGAAGGGCTTCAGCGTCATCACCGGGCACGAGGACATCCGGCAGCAGGCCGGGCACATCCCGCCGGGCAACGACCACACGCTGATCCTCCTCATGGGAGTGTCACTCCTGCGGTCCTCCGCCGCCTCGCTGATCAGCGGCGGCCGGAGCGGCAG
>NZ_KI914617.1:126290-133742 GCF_000520475.1 Arthrobacter sp. 35/47 | reverse complement strand
CCACTCCCGTGGCGGTCATCGAGGACGGGTGGATGGAATCGCAGCGCGTCACCACCGGAACCCTCGACACCATCGCGGACCTCGCGGAAGGGCGCGGGGTGAAGTCTCCGGCCGTGATCGTGGTGGGGGACGTGGTCGCGCTTTCACCGCACTGGAAACCCCCAGTCTCCCGCTGAACCCAGCCCTTCCGACCCGCGCGCCCAGCGCCGCTTCATACGAACCACCATCCACAGCAAAGGAACACAGCCGTGTCGCAATCGTCCACGTTCTCCTTCCAGCGTCCGCTGCGCGTCGCCGTCGTCGGATCCGGTCCGGCGGGAGTCTACGCCGCAGACATCCTGACGAAGTCCGCGCCCGTCGCCTCCGGGGAACTGACCGTCAGCATCGACCTCTACGACCGCTACCCGGCACCGTACGGCCTGATCCGCTACGGCGTGGCCCCGGACCACCCGCGCATCAAGGGCATCGTCAACGCCCTGCACAAGGTCCTGGACCGCGGCGACATCCGCTTCTTCGGGAACGTTGAATACGGCACGGACCTCACGCTGGAGGACCTGCGCACCCATTACGACGCGGTCATCTTCGCTACCGGCGCCATCAAGGACGCTGACCTCAACATCCCGGGCATTGAGCTCGAGGGCTCCTTCGGCGGCGCCGACTTTGTCTCCTGGTACGACGGGCACCCCGACGTTCCGCGCGAGTGGCCGCTCGAGGCGAAGGAGGTCGCCGTCATCGGCAACGGCAACGTGGCGCTCGATGTAGCCCGCGTCCTGTCGAAGCACGCCGAGGACCTGCTGGTCACCGAGATCCCGGACAACGTCTACCAGGGGCTGAAGAACTCGCCCGTGACGGACGTCCACGTGTTCGGCCGCCGCGGCCCCGCCCAGGTGAAGTTCACGCCGCTGGAGCTGCGCGAACTCTCCCACTCCCGCGACGTCGACATTGTGCTCTACCCGGAGGACTTCGAGTTCGACGCCGAGTCGGACCGGCAGATCCAGACCAACAACCAGACCAAGACCATGGTCGGGACCCTGACCAACTGGATCGCCGAACAGCCCGAGGACCCGGCGGAGTTCACCGCGTCCCGCCGGCTGCACCTGCACTTCCTGCACAACCCGGTGGAGGTCCTCGGCGAGGACGGCAGGGTGACCGGCATCAAGTTCGAGCGCACGGAGCTGGACGGCACGGGCAACGCCGTGGGAACCGGCGAGTACATCGACTACCCGGTGCAGGCTGTGTACCGCGCGGTGGGCTACTTCGGCTCGGCGCTGCCCGAGGTGGAGTTCGATCACCGTCGCGGTGTGATCCCGAACGACGGCGGCCGGATCCTGGACGCCGCCGGCACCTCCGTGCCTGGTCTCTATGCGACCGGCTGGATCAAGCGCGGGCCCGTGGGGCTCATCGGGCACACCAAGGGCGATGCCCTGGAGACCGTCACCTACCTGCTGGAGGATCTTCAGGACCTGCCCGCAGCCTCCGCACCCGAGGAGGGCGCCGTCGTCGGGCTTCTTGCGTCACGCGGGGTGCAGTTCACCACCTGGGAAGGGTGGCTGGCGCTGGATGAGCACGAGCGCGCGCTCGGTGGCGCTGCGACGGAAATCGACGGGGTGGTCCGCGAACGCATCAAGGTGGTGCCCCGCGAGGACATGGTGGCGATCTCCCGCAGCGTCCACGCCGAAGCGCACCGCTAGGGGATCGGCCCCTCGAAGCGGGAAGGGGTCAGCGGATCCGGGTGGCCAGGCCGGGGTATTCGAGGACAATCCCTTCCCGGTCGATCTCCAGCTCGGCGGTGAAGCCGTGGTTGTCGGAGCTGTAGAGCACCACCCCGTTGCGGTCTCCATCCGAGGACCGCAGCTGGCTGTACATCTGGCTGCTGCGCTTGACCTGGAGGCTGGGAACGTCAACCCATGCCATCACCATGGACGTTTCATCGACGGGTGCCAGCTCCTCGGAGTGGAGGTTCAGCCGCAGGATGGGCATGGTGTTGGTGACTGGGCACAGGCCAAGATCGCAGTCCAGGGCGCCGGTCAGCAGCGACGGATCGTCGATGCCGGGTGCGGGGAGGTCGCATTCGCCGGCGGTGGAGCCGGTGGCGGACCAGACGCCGTCGTCGTCGCGTTCCAGTTCAAGGTGCCGGCTCCAGCCGTGGCCGTGGACCGTGGCAGTCAGGCGGCGGGTGACCCAGCCGTCGGTGGTGGTGAGCGCCCAGCTCATGGCATACGAGTCCGTCCGGGAAGTGCCGTGCGCGCTTAGCCGGCCCGGCTCCAGGTTGATGGTGGCGGAATCCAGGCGCGCCGGATCGTCGATGCCCTGCCAGGTGTGCAGCAGGCTCGTATGCAGTTGATTTCCCATTCGCTTACCTTATGGAGCGGTGGGGGCGGCGCGCCAGAGGGCGGCCCGGAGTTCCCCCCGCCACTGGAGTTTTTGTCGCCTATCTGCTGGAATAGCGCCTCCAGAACAGCAGATAGGCAACAAAAACACACCGGAGGGCGCATGGGCATTTCTGAGCATTTCCGGATGCTGCTTGTGCGCGAGCTTGCCGAGACGAGGAAGGCCCGGGCGGGCCTGAGCGCGGACATCACGAGCACCAGCGATCTGCGCCGGGAATCCAACGTGGACGATGAGCACGACCCCGAGGGCTCAACCATCGCCTTCGAACTGTCGCAGTCGGCAACGCTGCTGCGTGATGCCGATGCCCGTATCGCCGAGCTCGAGGCTGCGCTGCTGCGGCTGGAGGAGGGGCGGTACGGTTCCTGCGAAGTGTGCGGGACTGCTATCGCCGAGGGGCGGTTGGAGGCACGGCCGTGGACGCGGTTCTGCATCAACCACGCCGGCGGCCGCTGAACTTTTTGTCGCCTATCTGCTGGAATAACGCCTGCAGAACAGCAGATAGGCGACAAAAACTCACCGGAGAGCGCGGACGTTCAACGCGAGGTAGAGGTGCACCCGGTCCGCGGTGACGGCCGGGTCATAGCCGGTCAGGTCCACGATCTGCTGCAGCCGGTACCGCACGGTGTTCCGGTGCAGCTGGAGTACGTCCGCGACGGCGGCCACCGACCCGTTGTGCGCGAGGTACTTCTCCAGCGTGAGCATCAGCTCGGCGCCGTGTCCCTCGTCGAAGGCGGCCACGGGGTCCAGTGCTTCGGCGGCCAGGTCCGCCAGCGGCACATCCTCGCTCGCCATGAGGAGCGAGGTGAGGCTGAGGCGGTCGGGCCGGTTGACCGCCTGCCCGCGGGTCAGCGACTCCCGCGCCTCGAAGTAGCTCCAGCGCAGCCCGCTGGCCTGTGCGTAACCGCCGCCGAAACCCACCTTCGCCGTGAAACCGGCCCCGTGCAGGTAACTGCTCAGCGCCCGGCCGAGGGACTCACCGTCACTTTCCGGCACCGCGATCACCAGACGGTCATCCACCACGGCCGTGACGACGTCGTCGTACTTCCCCGGCAGCGGCAGGGTCCGCAGCGCGCGGCGCTGGCCGGTGGCAACATCGGCCAGGACAATGCACTGCCGGCGCGCCGTATCGATGCCCGCGCTCCCGAGCCGGGCCGCCGCATCACTGCCCGTCAGCGTCCCGCGCACCACATCCTGCAGCAACTGCCCGACGACGGCGCGGTCACTGGCCCTGCGCCGCGCCTGGTTGCTCAGCTCGACGCTGATGAGGCTCTGCGCGTAGTCCGTGATGGCGTCGCGCTGGTAGGGCTCCGCGATGGCCAGGGTGCAGCGGTCCTTCAGCCCGGTGGCCACGGGCACCCGGTGCCAGTCCCGGTCCTCACCTTCGCGTGCAGGCCCGGTAGCGAACAGCTCGGTCCCGTATTGGGAAAGCGCGACGTCGGTGCGCAGCATCGCAGCGAGCTCCCGGAGGAGCTGGGGCAGGCCCCCTCCGCCCAGCAGGGCAGCGGCGAGAATCTGGTGCCCCCGAAGCAGGTGTTCGAGGCGTGCATAGTGCTCGGCGGAGAGCGAATCGGCAACGATTTTCCCGATCGCAATGAACGGGGTCTCGTACGGCACGAGGAAGACCGGCAGGCCCAACTCATCCGCCTGGTCGAGGAACGCGGCCGGAACCTTCTCGTGGCTGAGGCCGGTGGCGAACCCGACGGCGAGCGCACCGGAGGCATGCACATGGCGGACAAAATTGCGCTGTGAGGTGGCCGATTTCTGCCTCAGGCCGGTGGTGAGCACTACCTCCCCGCCGCTCAGGAACGGTTTGGGATTCTCGAGCTCGGTGACCGCAACCCACTGGACCGGCACGTCCGTGACCTCGCTGGTCCCGACCCGCTGGAGCTTCAGTGCGGGCGTGGCCAGCAGTGCCGACAGTGTGATCGCCATAACGTCCACTATAGGGCTGGAGGCTTGTGCGGCTGCATCACGGTTTTGGGTATGCATTGTGCGGATCACCCTAGGCGGCGTGGCGTGCACCACGTAGGGTCGGCAGTGAATTTGGGCACCCCCTGTCCGGGAAACGAGAGGAAAAACGCTGTGGTCGCAACCCTGCAGAACTTCATCAACGGCCAGTTCGTGACGCCGGGCGGCAGCGAGCTGCTCGACATCGTCAATCCGACCAACGGCGAGGTGGTCGCCAAATCGCCGGTGTCCGTCCAGGCGGACGTCGACGCCGCGATGAGCGCCGCCAAAACGGCCTTCACCTCGTGGAAGCGGGTTACGCCCGGCCAGCGCCAGCTGATGCTGCTCAAGCTCGCCGGCGCCGTCGAGGCCCACAGTGAAGAACTCGTCGAGGCCCAGCACCGCAACACCGGGCAGGTCCGGGAGATGATCGCCGCCGAGGAGGTTGCCGCCGGAGCGGACCAGCTGCGCTTCTTCGCCGGCGCCGCCCGCCTGCTCGAGGGCAAGTCCGCCGGGGAGTACCTCGAAGGCCACACCTCGTACGTCCGCCGGGAACCGGTGGGAGTTGTTGCGCAGGTGGCGCCGTGGAACTACCCGTTCCTGATGGCCATCTGGAAGATCGGGCCGGCGCTGGCCGCGGGCAACACCATTGTGCTCAAGCCCAGCGACACCACCCCGGAATCCACGCTTGTCCTCGCCCGCCTCACCCAGGGCATCCTGCCCGACGGCGTTCTGAACGTGGTCCTCGGCACCGGTGAGACCGGCGCTGCCATGGTGGAACACAAGACCCCGGCCATGGTGTCCATCACCGGTTCGGTGCGTGCGGGCATCGCCGTCGCCACCGGAGCGGCGAAGGGGCTCAAGCGCGCTCACCTCGAGCTGGGAGGCAAGGCTCCCGCCGTCGTCTTCGCTGACGCGGACATCAAGAAGACGGCAGCGGCCATCGCGGAGTTCGCCTTCTTCAACGCAGGCCAGGACTGCACCGCCATCACCCGCGTGCTGGTGCAGGATTCGGTCCACGACGACCTCGTGGCCGCCATGGTCGACCACACCAAAACCCTCACCACGGGTAATGCGGATGACTCGAAGAACTACTTCGGGCCGCTGAACAACATCAACCACTTCAACGCCGTCAACGCGGTCATGGATGCGCTGCCGTCGCACTGTTCCGTGGCGGTCGGCGGCAAGCGCTCCGGTGACAAGGGGTACTTCTACGAGGCCACCATCATCACCGGCGCCAGGCAGACCGATGACATTGTGCAGAAGGAGACCTTCGGCCCGATCATCACGGTGCAGAAGTTCTCAACGGAGGATGAAGCCGTCGAGATGGCGAACGACGTCGAGTACGCGCTCGCCTCAAGCATCTGGACCACCGACCACGGCACCGCCATGCGCGTCTCCCGCGACCTCGACTTCGGGGCCGTCTGGATCAACACGCACATCCTCCTCACCGCCGAAATGCCCCACGGCGGGTTCAAGAGCTCCGGCTACGGCAAGGACCTCTCCATGTACGGCGTAGAGGATTACACCCGCATCAAGCACGTCATGAGCGCGCTGGACGCCTAAGCCACGCTTTCCGCCCACGAAAGGACTCTTCCCATGACCACCCAGGCACTCCAGCCGCAGTTCAGGCTCGAGCAGAAGCGCCGCATCATCGGCGATTTCCCCGGACCCAAGTCAACCGCCCTCAATGCCCGCCGCTCCGCCGTCGTGGCCAAGGGTGTTGCCTCCGGCGTTCCCGTGTATGTCGCGGACGCAGACGGCGGCATTGTGCACGACGTCGACGGCAACTCGTTCATCGACTTCGGCTCCGGCATTGCGGTGACCAGCGTCGGTGCGTCCGATCCCGCCGTCGTCGGCGCCGTGAAGGAGCAGGTTGAGCACTTCACCCACACCTGCTTCATGGTGACCCCGTATGAGGGCTACATTGCCGTCGCCGAGAAGCTCGCGGAGCTGACGCCGGGCGACTTCGACAAGCGCACCGTCCTCTTCAACTCCGGCGCCGAAGCAGTGGAGAACGCCGTCAAGGTTGCGCGGCTGGCCACGGGCCGTTCCGCCGTCGCCGCGTTCGACCACGCGTACCACGGCCGCACCAACCTCACCATGGCGCTGACCGCCAAGTCGCTGCCCTACAAGGCCGGCCCGGACGGCACCTTCGGTCCGTTTGCCCCCGAGGTATACCGCCTGCCGATGAGCTACCCGTTCCGTGAGGAGAACCCGTCCATCACGGGCGAGGAAGCGGCGAAGCGCGCCATCACGCTGATGGAGAAGCAGATCGGCGTCGAGTCGCTGGCCGCGATCATCATCGAACCTGTGCAGGGCGAGGGCGGCTTCATTGTCCCGGCCGACGGTTTCATGCCCACGCTTGCCGCCTGGGCGAAGGACAACGGCGTGGTTTTCATCGCCGACGAGGTCCAGTCCGGTTTCTGCCGCACCGGCGAATGGTTCGCCGTGAACCATGAGGGCGTGGTCCCGGACCTCATCACCATGGCCAAGGGTATTGCCGGCGGCATGCCGCTCTCGGCCGTCACGGGCCGGGCCGAAATGCTCGACGCCGTCCACCCCGGCGGCCTCGGCGGCACCTACGGCGGCAACCCCGTTGCCTGTGCGGCAGCCCTCGCGGCGATCGGCACCATGGAGGAACTGGACCTGTCAGCGCGGGCGCGGCGGATCGAGGAGATCGTGGTGCCGCGGCTGAAGGCGCTTCAGGAGGAGAGCGGCATCATCGGTGAGGTGCGCGGCCGGGGCGCCATGCTCGCCGTCGAGTTCGTGATGCCCGGCTCCAAGGAGCCCAACCCGGTGGCCACCAAGGCCATCGCCGCAGCCTGCCTCGCGGAGGGCGTCATCATCCTCACCTGCGGAACCTACGGCAACGTCATCCGCCTGCTGCCGCCGCTGGTGATCGGCGAGGACCTCCTCAACGACGGCCTCGATGTCCTCGAGGCAGCGATCCGCGCGGCGAAATAGAGCGCGGTGAAGTAGCTCGCGCGCTGAAGCAGCGCGCAGTGAAGTGGAGCGCGGCGAAAGTAGGGCGGTGAGGCAAACCCGCGGTGAAGTAAGCCTCACTGCAAGCACGACGACGACGGCGGTCGGCCGGACGGTTCCCTGCGGACC
>NZ_KI914617.1:121743-126190 GCF_000520475.1 Arthrobacter sp. 35/47 | reverse complement strand
GGCCGCCGTCGTCGTTTGTGCGTTTTCTGCGTTGAATTCGCAGGACACGCCCCGAATAGCGCGGGATAAACGGCGTGTCCTGCCAACTCAACGCGGGGGAGCCTTGCGCGGGGGAGCTGCAGCCTGCATACTAAACGAACGCAATTCGTTTATAAGTGACGCCGGTGACAGTGGAGATCCCGCTCCCACCCGGCAGTCCAAAAATCTTTCGCAAGCTTCCCCACAGCAGCTTTCCTACAACGAGGTAAGGAACCCATGAGCACTATGCAAGTGCGCACCGGCGCTCCCGACGGCACACCCAAGTTCTCCGGCAAGGGACTGAAGACCGGGCAGCTGGGCCTGCTCGCCGTCGTCGTCATCGGTATTTCCACCATCGCCCCCGCCTACGTCCTGACAAGCACGCTGGGCCCCACCGTGCAGAGCATCGGAGTGCACCTCCCGGCGATCTTCATCGTCGGGTTCATCCCGATGTTCCTCGTGGCGCTGGGGTACCGCGAGCTGAACGCGGACACCCCGGACAGCGGCACCACGTTCACCTGGGTGACCAAGGCGTTCGGTCCCTACCTCGGCTGGATCGGCGGGTGGGGGCTGCTGGCGGCAAACATCATTGTGCTGTCGAACCTCGCGGGCGTGGCCGTGGACTTCTTCTACCTCTTCCTCGCGCAGATCACCGGACAGGACGCCATTGCGGACCTGACCGGCATCCGGTGGCTGAACATCCTGACGTGCCTGGTGTTCGTCGGCGCTGCGGTGTGGGTCTCCTGCCGCGGCGTGAAGACCACCAAGGCCGTGCAGTACGCGCTGGTGGGCCTGCAGGTCGCGGTGCTCGCCTGGTTTGTGATCGCTGCCTTCAGCCGGATCCAGCAGGGCTCCGCGGCCGGCGCCGTCGCGTTCAGCTGGGATTGGTTCAACCCGTTCGCCATTGAGAGCTTCTCCGCCTTTGCGCTGGGCCTGTCACTGTCCATCTTCGCCTTCTGGGGCTGGGACGTGTGCCTCACGGTCAGCGAGGAATCCCGCAACGGCAGGCGCACGGCGGGCCTGGCAGCCGCGGTGACCGCCGTCGTCGTCCTGGGAATGTACCTGCTCGGCGCCATCGCGACGGTGATGTTCGCCGGCGTCGGGACCGAGGGTCTCGGCCTCAACAACGCAGACATCTCCGAGAACGTCTTCGCGGCGCTCGCCGCTCCGGTCATGGGGCCGTTCGCGATCCTGCTTTCGCTCGCGGTGCTGTCCAGCTGCGCGGCGTCGCTGCAGTCCACGTTCCTCTCACCGGCGCGCAGCCTGCTCGCCATGGGCTACTACAAGGCGCTGCCGGAAAAGTTCGCGACCGTGCACCCGACCTACCGCTCGCCCGTCTTCGCCACGGTGGTGGCCGGGGTGATCTCCGCAGGCTTCTACTCGCTCATGCGGATCATCAGCGACAACGTCCTGAATGACACCATCATGGCCCTGGGCCTGATGATCTGCTTCTACTACGGGCTCACCGCGCTGGCCTGCGTCTGGTATTTCCGGCACTCGGCGTTCAGGTCCGCACGCAATGTCGTGTTCCGCTTCCTCGCGCCGCTGCTCGGCGGACTCGGCCTCGTGGTCGTGTTCCTGCAGACCGCCGTCGACAGCTGGGATCCGGCGTTCGGCAGCGGATCGGAAATCTTCGGTGTGGGGCTGGTCTTCGTGATCGGTGTGGGGATCATCGCGCTGGGCGTGCTGGTCATGTTCATCGTCCGCCGGACCCACCCCGGGTTCTTCCGCGGGGAGACGCTGCGGCGGGACACACCGGCCCTTGAGGTGGCCGACTAACCCGCTACACGCCGGCGGGCTCCTCCAGGGGAGTGCCCCGGCGGGGCCTCGCGTTCTTCCGGACCGTCCGGAGCATGTCCACGGTGAGGAGCGCGAGGCCCACCCAGACCAGGCCGAAACCGACCCACCGTTCCAGCGGCATCTCCTCGCCGAAGACCGTCAGGGCAAGAATGAACTGGAGTACCGGAGCAAGGTACTGCAGCATCCCGATGGTGGTCAGCGGAAGCCGCCGGGCCGCCGCACCGAAGAAGATCAGCGGCACCGCGGTGATCACCCCCGAGGCAGCCATGATCCAGAAGTGGCCCGGCCCTTCCGTGGTCAGCGTTGCACCGCCGGACAGCGTCAGCCAGATCATCACACCCGCGGCAATCGGCGTCAGCACTGCCGTCTCGACGCTGAGGCTGGTCACGGCATCGACGCTCGGACCCACCCGCTTTTTCACGAACCCGTAGAAGCCGAACGAGAACGCCAGCGCCAGCGCGATCCACGGCACGTTGCCGTAGCCAACCGCCAGAACGACGACGGCGACAAGCCCCATTCCCACGGCTGTCCACTGCAGTGGGCGGAGCTTTTCCCGGAGCACCAGTACTCCCAGAAGCACGGACACGATGGGGTTGATGAAGTAGCCCAGGGACGCCTCGACCGCGTGGCCGTTGGTCACGCCGTACGTGTACACGAGCCAGTTCACGGCGATCAGCAGCGCGGCCACCGTCAGGGTGCCAAGCATCCTGCGGTTGGCAAGAGCCGCGCGCACCTTCCCCCAGGACCGAAGCACGGTCAACAGCAGGGCGCAGAAGATCAGCGACCACAGCACCCGGTTCGCCACGATCTCCACCGCGGTGGCGGGCAGAAGGATCAGAAAGTAGAGGGGGAGCATGCCCCACAGGCCGTAGGCGCCGATACCGAAAAGGATGCCCGTGGCATTGTCGCTTCGGGCGGGACGCTGGGAGGTGCGGGTGCGGCTCACATGCGTGCCAACCGCCGTCGTGCCGTTCCTATTCCGGGGTCCCGGAATAGGCTGTCCGGGTGAGCCCCGCCACTGGTTTAGACGCGCACTCAACAGGGGATTTAGAATAGGAAACTGTGCGCTAATGTGCGTGCCGTTGACCCTCGGGAGACCCCGGGTAAATCCACCAGGAAGAAGGCTTCAGTGTCCAGCACGACGTCGGCCCGTCCGCTTCGGGTCGCCATCATCGGCGCAGGCCCGGCCGGTGTCTATGCCGCAGACATCCTGACCAAATCGCAGGAGGTCAAGGGCGGAGACTTCGAAGTGTCGATCGACCTGTTCGACCAGTACCCGGCACCGTATGGGCTGATCCGCTACGGTGTGGCGCCCGACCATCCGCGCATCAAGGGCATCGTGACCGCCCTGCACAAGGTTCTCGACCGCGGCGACATCCGATTCCTCGGCAACGTGAACTACGGCCGCGACCTCACCCTGAAGGATTTCCGCACGTTCTACGACGCCGTAATCTTCGCCACCGGCGCGGTGAAGGACGCGGACCTCAACATTCCCGGAGTGGAGCTTGAGGGCTCCTTCGGCGGTGCGGACTTTGTCTCCTGGTATGACGGGCACCCCGACGTTGACCGGGACTGGCCGCTGGACGCCAGCCAGATCGCGGTGATCGGCAACGGCAACGTGGCCCTGGACATCGCCCGCGTGCTGTCGAAGCATGCCGATGACCTGCTGACCACGGAAATCCCGGCCAATGTCTACGCCGCGCTGAAGAAGTCGCCGGTCACGGACGTCCACGTCTTCGGCCGCCGGGGCCCCGCGCAGGTCAAGTTCACGCCGCTGGAACTGCGGGAACTCTCGCACTCCCGCGACGTCGACATTGTGCTCTACCCCGAGGACTTCGACTTCGACGAAGCCTCCGAGCAGCAGATCGCGAGCAACAACCAGACCAAGACCATGGTCAAGACGCTGACCAACTGGCTGGTCGAGCAGCCCGAAGACCCCAGCGAATTCACGGCCTCGCGCCGGCTGCACCTCCACTTCCTGCACAGCCCCGTGGAGATCACCGATTCACCGGAAACCCCCGGCAAGGTGGCCAACATCCGCTTCGAGCGCACGCGGCTGAACGGCACCGGCGGCGTCGAGGGCACCGGCGAGTACATCGACTATCCGGTGCAGGCGGTCTACCGCGCCATTGGGTACTTCGGATCGGAACTGCCGGAGGTCGGCTACGACGAGCGGAACGGCGTCATCCCCAACGAGGGCGGCCGCGTGATCGACGAGTCGGGCAACCCGGTCCCGGGCATCTACTGCACCGGCTGGATCAAGCGAGGCCCGGTGGGCCTGATCGGGCACACCAAGGGTGATGCGCTGGAGACCATCGGCTACCTCCTGGAGGACCGCCTGAACCTTCCGCCGGCCGAACACCCGTCGGAGGACGCCATCATTAACCTCCTCGAGGAGCGCGGCGTCCGCTACACCACGTGGGAGGGCTGGCTGAAGCTCGATGCCCACGAAATGAAGCTGGGCGCCAACTACGTGCATGACGACGGCAGCATCTCCGATCTCGTCCGCGAGCGTGTGAAGCTGGTCCCCCGCGAGGACATGATCGCGATTTCCCGCGGGGAGTAGCGCGCCTGGCCGTGCCGGATTCCCCTGCTTCTCGCAGGCCTCTGACCCAACAGGCGGCGTGTC
>NZ_KI914617.1:117095-121643 GCF_000520475.1 Arthrobacter sp. 35/47 | reverse complement strand
GCCTGTTGGGTCAGAACCCGGGGAAAGTGGCCCGCCGTGGAAGGCGGACCCACCGGACCCTAGGCCAGGAACCGGACGTGGTCCTCGTTGAGGTCCGACACCCTGTTGACCCCAAGCAGCTGCATGGTCCGGGCCACCTGGGTGCCGAGGATCTCGATCATCCGGTCTACGCCGGGCCGTCCGCCCGCCATCAGGCCGTACAGGTAGGCCCGTCCCACCAGGGTGAAGTCCGCGCCACGGGCCAGCGCGGCCACGATGTCCCCGCCGCTCATGATGCCGGTGTCCAGGATGATGTCGGTCTTGCCCTTGAGCTCGGCGGCAACCTCGGGCAGCAGGTGCAGGGGGATGGGCGCCCGGTCCAGCTGCCGGCCGCCGTGATTGGAGAGCACAATCCCGTCCGCGCCGTGATCGACCGCCTTTTTGGCGTCGTCGAGCGTCTGGATTCCCTTGACCACCAGCTTGCCCTTCCACACCTCACGCAGCCAGTCGAGGTCCTCGTAGGTGAGCGTGGGATCGAACATCGAGTTGATCAGGTCCGCCACGGTCCCCGAGTAGTGGGAGAGCGAGGCGAAGGTGAGCGGTTCGTGGGTGAGGAAGTTGATCCACCACGCGGGCCGGTAGGAGGCGTCAAGAACGGTCTTGACGGTCAGCGCCGGTGGGATGGTCATGCCGTTGCGTACGTCGCGGAGCCGCGCGCCGGCGACGGCGGTGTCCACCGTGACCATCAGCGTGTCATTTCCCGCGGCGGCTGCCCGGCTGATCAGCTCCATGGACCGCTCCCGGTCCGTCCACAGGTAGAGCTGGAACCAGTTCCGGCCATGGGGCGCAGCGGCCGCCACGTCCTCGATCGAGGCGGTGCCCATCGTGGAGAGCGTGAAGGGGATCCCCGCCGCCTGTGCAGCCCGGGACCCGGTGTACTCACCCTCGGACTGCATCATCCGGGTGAAACCGGTGGGCGCAATGCCGAACGGGAGGGCGGAGTCGGCGCCGAGCACCGGCGTCGTGGTGTCCACAGTGGAGACGTTCCGCAGCACGCCGGGACGGAACTCCAGGTTCCGGAACGATTCGCGTGCCCGCGCCAGCGTGATCTCCTCTTCCGCCCCGCCGTCCGTGTAGTCAAACGGCGCCTTCGGGGTGCGGCGCTTCGCGATGGCGCGCAGGTCCGCGATGGTCTGCGCCTTCGCCACGCGGTTCCGCGCGGTGGGGAGGGATGGGGTCTTGAACTGGAGGAGGGGAGCCAAGTCGGCCGGCTTGGGAATCCGGCGGCGCAGCGCTTCCGGGGTGGCTCCTTCAACGGCCGGAGTCGGGGATGAGACGGACGATGCCGGCACCGCTCCCGCCTCGGCGGGCTGGGGCTGCTGCTCTGCTACGGCCTGCTTGGACATGGGTATCCCTCTCCTGACACGGATATGTGGTTGGACCACAAGCGTTTCGGAATACGTTACCGGAGTGGTCGGACCACATCAAGTACTGTGTTGCCATGAAGGCGTACAGGAGTGTCCTTGAGTGGGTGGAGCAGGAGATCTCCGCCGGCCGCCTGAGGATCGGGGAGAGACTCCCGGCAGAGCGCGCCATCGCGCAGCAACTCGGGGTATCCCGTACCTCCGTGCGGGAGGCCATCCGGGTGCTGGAAGCCATGGGCATGGCCCGGTCCGGCGTCGGATCAGGGCCCGACGCCGGCACCCTGATCACTGCCGATCCCTCCACTCCCTTCACCTCGGCCATGCGGCTGCACTTCGCCACCTCCCACCTTCCCGCGGGGGATATCGTCCAGACGCGCCTGCTGCTGGAGGCGTGGGCCGTGGAACACATCGATGCGTCGTCGCCGTTCCTGGACTCCGCCCGGGTGCTGCTCGAAGCGATGGATGACCCGGCCCTGGAGGCGGAGCGCTTTCTGGAACTCGATGCCGAGTTCCACGTTGCGCTCGCCCAGGCCGCGGGCAATGTGTTGATCAGCACCATGATGGGTTCGCTCCGCGACGCCATCGGCCAGTACACCCTGGACATGATCAGCAATCTCCCGGACTGGGACGCCACCGCCAACCGGCTGCGCGCCGAGCATCACGCCATCCACGGCGCTGTGCTCGCGGGCAACCCGCCCGAGGCATCCCGGCTGGTCACCGCCCATATCGAGGGTTACTACCGTGAGGCAGGCTTCCCCTCGCGGGCCGGCTAGGGCCGAAACTTGCACTCGGTGCAAAGTTGCACTTAGTGTAACTATGTGACACAACCCCAACTAAGCCGCCGTGAGCAGAACAAGCTCGACACCCGGCGCGCCATCGCGCAGGCGGCCCTCGACCTCGCACGCACCCACGGCGTGGGCGGCTTCACCGCGGAGCAGATCGCGGACCAGGCCGGCGTCTCCCGCCGGACCTTCTTCAACTACTTCCACAGTCCGGAAGAGGCGCTCATCGTCTCGACGGAGTCCTTCCTCGACCGCGCCGAGGCCGAGCTGCTGGCCCGCCCCGCGGAGGAGCCCATCCTCGACGCCATGATCGCCGCGCTCGCCGCCACCACCAAAGTGGAGAACCTGAAGGACTGCGGGGATCTGTTCCGCCTGTCCGCCGGCAACCCCGACCTGCTCGGCACCCACCTCCTGGCGTGGGAACGTGCCGAGGCCCGCATTATCAGTGCGGTGGAAGACCGCCTGCAGGGCCGCGCTTCCAGCCTCTACATCCACGCCCTCGTTGGGTCCCTGCTGTCCTGTGCCAAGGCCGCCATGCGCGAGTGGGTCTCCGCGGACACCCCGGATGCCGACGCCGCGCAGACCCTCGAACACCACATCGTCGCGACGCTGACCATGCTCCGCGACGGCTTCTCTCACCCGACCCGCTAACCCAGGGAACACCATGGCCTACCTCCTATACCGACTCGGTACCTTCGCCTACCGCCGCCGCTGGTGGGTGGTTTCCGCCTGGCTGGCCGTCATGGTTGCCGTCGGAAGCTCCGCCGTCGCCTTCTCCGGCACGCTGAGCAACAACTTCACCATCCCCGGCACTGAATCCCAGCGCGTCCTCAACCAGCTCCGGGACACCATGCCCGAGGCGGTCGGCGGCATGGGAACCATCGTGTTCCAGAACCCCGACGGCGAATTCACTCCCGCGCAGCAGGAGGCAGTCAGTGCCGCGCTCACTAACGTCGGCGGGCTCGACGGCGTTGAAGCGGTCATCGATCCCTTCCAGACCGCGCAGCAGCTGGCTGACAGCCGTGCCGACATTGAGAACGGAAAGGTGGAGCTGGAAGCCGGAGCCCGGGAACTGATCGACGGCGCTGCCCAGCTCGATGCCGGGCAGGCCCAGCTCGACGCGCAGCGGGCTCAGTTCGAGGCAGGAAAGACCTTCCTTCCCGCCGAGCAGATCGACGCCACAGTCGCCCAGCTCGACGCCGCCCAGGCCGAGATCGATGCCCAGCGCAGGGAGCTCGACGAAGGCCAGGCAGACCTCGACGCCGCCCGCGTCGAGCTGGAGCGCGGCGAACGGCTCCTCGAGGCCTCCTCCGGGATCCAGTTCGTGTCCGACGACGGCACCACCGCGGTTGCCAGCGTCCAGTTCACCACCGCTGTCGACGCCGTGACCCCGGAAACCCGCGAAGCGGTCCAGGAAGCGGCCAATCCGGCAGCCGAGGCAGCACTGAACGTCGAATACAGCAAGGAAATTGTCCAGGACATCTCGGAGATCTTCGGCCCGGCAGAGGTGATCGGCCTCCTGGTTGCGGCCGTTGTCCTTCTCGTCATGCTCGGCACGCTCGTCGCCGCAGGGCTGCCGCTGCTCATGGCCATTGTCGGCGTCGGCATCGGCGTGGGCATCACCTTCGCCCTCACCGGCATCATCCAGATGAGTTCCATATCACCGGTGCTCGCGCTGATGCTGGGCCTGGCCGTCGGGATCGACTACTCCCTCTTCATCGTCAACCGCCACCGCACCCAGCTGCTCCACGGCATGCCGATGCAGGAATCCATCGCCCGGGCCACCGGCACAGCGGGCAACGCCGTCCTCTTCGCCGGCATCACCGTCATCATCGCGCTCGCGGCCCTCGCCGTCCCGGGACTGCCGTTCCTCACCATCCTCGGGCTGTCCGCAGCCGGAACCGTCGCCATCGCCGTGCTGGTCGCACTGACACTGACGCCGGCGCTGCTCGGTGTCATGGGCCGCAGGGTCATCTCGAAGCGACGCTGGAAGACCGCACCGGCGGTCAGCGAAGCGGAGGCCAACGAGCACGCCGTCGACGATTCCTACGCCGGCGGCCGCGGCTGGGGCGGCATGGTCACACGCAGGCCGCTCCTCACGGTGCTGGCCGGCGTCGTCGTGCTTGGAGTGCTGGCGCTGCCGGCGCTGGAGCTGCGCGTGGGTCTGCCCGACGGCGGCTCGGAACCGGCCGACTCCACCGCCTACGAGGCCTACGCACTGGTGGGGGAGAAGTTCGGCGAGGGCACCAACGGCCCGCTCCTCGTGGTCGGGGAACTTCCGGCGATCGAGGACGAGGGCGATCGCACCGACCTCCGGCTCGACGTCGCCGAGCGGCTCGCGGAGATCGGCGACGTCGCCGCCG
>NZ_KI914617.1:102918-116995 GCF_000520475.1 Arthrobacter sp. 35/47 | reverse complement strand
GGCGACGTCGCCGCCGCTGTCCCCGCAGGCATCAGCGACGACGGACGCACCGCCATCTACCAGGTCATCCCGGAGGAGGGCCCGGCAAGCGAAAGTACCGAACAGCTCGTCCGCGACCTGCGCGCCGAGGCCGGCAACATCGCGGACGCAACCGGGGTCACCGTGTCGGTCACAGGTCAGACCGCCGCCAACATTGACGTCTCCGCCAAGCTCATGGAGGCCATGCCGCTGTACCTGGGCATCGTCGTCGGGCTCTCCCTGGTCCTGCTGCTCCTGGTGTTCCGCTCCATCCTGGTGCCGCTCATTGCCACCGCGGGTTTCCTGCTCTCGCTGTTGGCCAGCTTCGGCGCCACCGTGGCGATCTACCAGTGGGGGTGGCTGGGCGATTTCTTCGGCGTCAGCAACCCCGGCCCCATCCTTAGCTTCCTCCCGATCATCCTGATCGGCGTGCTCTTCGGCCTCGCCATGGACTACCAGATGTTCCTGGTCTCCGGCATGCGCGAGTCCTTTGTCCACGGCCGGCCGGCCAGGGAAGCGGTGCGGGTGGGCTTCAGCCACGGAGCGCGGGTCGTGACGGCCGCGGCCATCATCATGGTCTCCGTGTTCGCAGGCTTTGTGTTCTCCCACCTCACCATGGTCCGGCCGATCGGCTTTGGGCTGGCCTTCGGCGTGCTCCTCGACGCGTTTGTTGTCCGCATGACGCTGATTCCCGCAGCCATGCACCTCCTGGGCCGCTGGGCCTGGTGGCTGCCGGCGTGGCTGGACCGCATCCTGCCGGATGTCGACGTCGAGGGCGCCCGCCTCGTGGAGAAAACCGACGACGACGGCGCACGCCGGGTGCCGGCGTCGGACGCGGCCGGCGTGCGCTGAGACAGAAATCACCCGGCGTTCCGTCTCGCATAGTGAGATTCAAGGCGAAGAAAAAGGAGCGGAATCACTAGGATTACCCGGTCAGTTTTCCCCATCAAGGACACATAGCCGTGAATCTTTTCCGTACCAAGTCGATCGAACAGTCGATCGCGGACTCGGGTGAAAAGGGCCGCACACTCAAGCGGTCACTGACCACCTGGGACCTCATGATCATGGGCGTCGCCGTCGCCGTGGGTGCCGGTATCTTCTCCGTCGGCGCACAGGCGGCGGCGTTCAATGCCGGGCCCGCGGTCACCGTCTCCTTTGTGCTGGCCGCGATCACCTGCGCCCTGGCCATCATGTGCTACGCCGAGTTCGCCACGGCCATCCCCGTGGCAGGCAGCGCCTACGTCTTCACCTACGCCACGATGGGTGAGCTGCTCGCCTGGATCATCGGGTGGAACCTGATCCTCGAACTCCTCATGGCCGGTGCCGTGATCGCCAAGTTCTGGGGCGTGTACCTCAGCGACCTGTTCGCGGTGCTCAACCTGGACGTCCCGTCGCAGGTCAGCGTCCT
Source organism: Arthrobacter sp. 35/47 (assembly GCF_000520475.1). Classification (NCBI taxonomy): domain Bacteria; kingdom Bacillati; phylum Actinomycetota; class Actinomycetes; order Micrococcales; family Micrococcaceae; genus Arthrobacter; species Arthrobacter sp. 35/47. The sequence goes on along the minus strand of NZ_KI914617.1, from coordinate 115,569 downwards.
GGGGGTCACCCTGTACTGGGGGCCGCTGGTCATCGTGGCGATCTTCACGGCGATCCTCGTCCTGGGAACAAAGCTCTCCGCCCGGGTGAACAACATCTTCACGATCATCAAGATCGCCATTGTGCTGTTTGTCATCGTGGTCGGCTTCTTCTACGTGAACGGTGAGAACTACGCCCCGTTTGTTCCCGCGGCCCAGCCTGCGGCCGAGGCCGCAGGCAGCTGGACAACCCAGCCGTTCCTGTCCTTCCTGAGCGGCGCGACCCCGGCGATGTACGGCTTCACCGGCATCATCTCCGGCGCCGCGCTGGTGTTCTTCGCCTTCATCGGGTTCGACGTCGTGGCGACCTCCGCCGAGGAAGTGAAGGACCCGCAGAAGACCCTCCCGCGCGGAATCTTCGGTGGGCTCGCGCTCGTCACCGTCCTCTACATCCTGGTGACGCTCGCGGTCACGGGCATGGTCTCCTACCGTGACCTGGCGGCAACCGAATCGCCGTCGCTGGCTACCGCCTTCCAGTTGGTCGGTGCGGACTGGGCCGCCGGAATCATTTCAGTCGGCAGCCTGATCGGGCTGACCACCGTCATCATGGTGCTGCTGATGGGCCTGGCCCGGGTGATCTTTGCCATGAGCCGCGACGGCCTGATGCCGCGCGGACTCAGCCGCACATCGGCCAAGCGCAGCACTCCGGCACGCACGCAGATCCTGTGCGGCGTCGTCGTCGCGCTCCTGGCCGGCTTCACCGAGGTGGAACTGCTCGCGGAGATGATCAACATCGGCACGCTCTCCGCCTTTGTCACCGTCAGCCTGGGAATCCTGGTGCTCCGAAAGAAGCGGCCGGACCTCAAGCCGTCCTTCCGGGTACCCTTCGGGAAGGTCATCCCCATCCTGTCGGCGCTGCTCTGCACGTATCTCATGCTGAACCTGGCCACTGTGACCTGGGTGTTTTTCGCGATCTGGCTGGTGATCGGTTTCGCGATCTACTTCGCGTATGGGCAGCGGCATTCGCGGCTGGCCGGGACCGGTGCGGGCGAGCCCGACCGGGAGGAAGTCCGGACGGGCAGCTAGGACGGCACGCGGGGGCGCGCCGGACGGCTGTACTATTCAGCCATGGCGCGTCCCCCGAAACCGGAACGGAAGACCGAGCTTCTGGATCAGATTGTCGAGTATCTGCTCGACAAGACGTTCGCGAGCCTGAGCTTCCGCACCCTCGCTGACGGGCTGGGCATCAGTAGCTACGTGCTGGTGTACCACTTCGGCAACCGCGAGGAACTGATCAACGAGATTGTGCGGCACATCGAAGCCCGACATGACGCGATGAAGCCGGAAAACCCTGAAGACCTCACGCCGGAAGGCTTCCGCGAGTGGCTCCGGGAGGGCTGGAACTGGCTGTTGATCGACCGGAACCGCAACCTGCAGCGGCTGGAATTCGAGGCGGCCGTCCAGGACCCGGTGAGCCCCGCACCGAGGGGCAGCGCGACGAGGAAGTTCGCGTTCTGGCACTCCTTCATCACGGACTGGCTGGTTGCGCAGGGCGTTCCCCGGGAACGTGCGGATCCGGCGGCCCGCGTGTTCACGTCCAGCCTCTACGGGCTCCAGTACGACTACGTGCTGAACAATGACCGTGCGGCCGTCGAGCAGGCGGTGGACCTGTCACTGGATCTGTTTCTGCAGTCCCTCGAGACGTCGCTGCAGCGCGGGCGCTGAGACCGGAGACGCAGACGCGAACGCAGAAAGGGTGGGTCCGTGACGGACCCACCCTTACTGTGTGACAGAGCCTAGAACTTGTTGGCGGCCTCAGCGTCGGAGTTCTGTGCGGCGCCGGACGCGGTGCCCAGGTTGGCGCGGAGCTTCGCCCCGAGCTCGGCGTCCACGTTGGTCCAGTACTGGATGGCGCGTTCGCGGATGTCGGCGATGGTCACGCCGCCGACAGCACCCGTGATGGTCTCCAGGAACCGTGCCTTCTCGGCGTCGTTGTAGACCTCGCGGTACAGGGTGCCGGCCTGGCCGAAGTCATCATCCTCGGCATGGAGGCTGTGCGCTGCACGCACCAGGTCGCCGTCGTTCTCCCAGCCGCCTTCGGGGCCGGTCAGCGACGGATCAGCGGCGGGGCCGCCCACGGAGTTCGGCGCGTAGACCGGGGTCTGCGGCGAGTTGAAGAAGAACCGGGAAGCGCCGTCCTTCGAGTAGTTCCGCACCTCGTTCTTCGGTGCGTTCACCGGCAGCTGCGCGTGGTTGGTGCCCACACGGTAGCGATGGGCGTCGGCGTAGGAGAAGATGCGTGCCTGCAGCATCCGGTCCGGGGAGGCCGCGATACCCGGGACAAAGTTTGACGGCGCAAAGGTGGCCTGCTCGATCTGCGCGAAGTAGTTCTCCGGGTTGCGGTTCAGGGTGAGCTTGCCGACCGGGATCAGCGGGTAGTCGCCGTGCGGCCACACCTTGGTGAGGTCGAACGGGTTGAACCGGTAGCTCTTCGCGTCCTCGTACGGCATGACCTGGACCTTGAGGTCCCAGGACGGGAAGTTGCCCTGCTCGATGTTCTCGTAGAGGTCACGGATGTGGTGGTCGGCGTCCGAGCCGGCCAGCGCCTCAGCCTCATCACCGGTGAGGGTTTCGTGGCCCTGGTTGGACTTGAAGTGGTATTTGACCCAGAACTTCTCGCCGGCTTCGTTGATCCACTGGTAGGTGTGTGAGCCGTAGCCGTTCATGGTGCGCCAGGAGGCGGGCAGGCCGCGGTCGCCCATCAGCCAGGTCACCTGGTGCGCGGACTCGGGGGAGAGGGTCCAGAAGTCCCACTGCATGTCGGCGTCGCGCAGGTTGGAGCCGGGCAGGCGCTTCTGGGAGTGGATGAAGTCGGGGAACTTGATGCCGTCGCGGATGAAGAAGACGGGGGTGTTGTTGCCCACGAGGTCGTAGTTGCCCTCGGAGGTGTAGAACTTCAGCGCGAAGCCGCGGGGGTCGCGCCACGTGTCGGGGGAACCCTGCTCGCCGGCCACGGAGGAGAAGCGCAGCAGCGTCTCGGTGGTTGTACCGGGCTGGAACAGCGCGGCCTTGGTGTACTTGCTGACGTCCCCGGTGGTCTCGAACACGCCGAATGCGCCGCCGCCCTTGGCGTGCACAACGCGCTCCGGAACCCGCTCGCGGTTGAACTGGGCAAGCTTCTCGATCAGGTAGTGGTCAGTCAGCGGGATGGCGCCGTCGCGGCCCAGTGCCGAGGAATTGCTGTCGTCAACGACCGGTGCGCCAGACTGGGTGGTGCTGAAGTTCGCAGTCATGGATTCTCCTTCTTTCAGTGTTTTTCTATGTGTTCGGGAAAGGCTGGAACATCTTCAAGGGACGCCTCGCGGCAGTCGGTGCACAGGCCCTGGTACACGACGTCGGCGATCTGGATGGTCATCCGGCTGGACCCCGGTGACCAGGAGGGCGTGAGGCAGGGTGCGTGCCCGACGGCGCAGTCCACGTCTTCGATCCGCCCGCACCCGGTGCAGACGGCGTGGTGGTGGTTGTCATTGACCCGGGTCTCGTACCGTGCCGGAGAGTTGGGAGGCTCGATCCTGCGCAGCAGCCCGCTCACGGTGAGATCGGACAGGACCACGTAGACCGACTGGACGGTAATGTCGGCGAGTTCGGCGCGTGCCGCGCTGACGACGTCGTCGGCGGTTGAATGCGGGGAACGCTCGACGGCGGCGAGCACAGCCAGGCGCTGCTTCGTCACCCTGCGTCCCACCGAACGCAGGGACGCAGCCCAGGTCTCCGTGGGGGTGGTCTGCAGGGTCATGAGACCAGTGAAACATCTATTGTGAGTAATTCATAATAAGGCACGCCTAACGGGTTAGGGTGGAGAAAGACGTCAGCTATGAGGGGTTGTGGAATGGGCCGTACGCCCTGGGAAGAAGTGCGCCAGGAGCGCATAGCAGACTGTGTGTTAACCGTGCGGAGAACCGGGCAGGGACGCCCGCCGGTTGTGCTCGTCCACGGGATCGGCGTCTCTGCCCGGTACTTCCAGCGTCTTGCCGCGGAGCTCTCCCGGAGCAACACGGTCTACGCCATTGAATTGCCCGGATTCGGGCCGACCCCCAACCCGCACCGGGCGCTGTCGGTGCCGGAGCTGGGGGCACTCGTGGTCGCGGCCCTGCGATCCCTGGAACTGGGCGGCATTGTGCTGGTGGGGCACTCGATGGGCTGCCAGGTGGCAACCGAGGCCGCGGCCAGTGCGCCCGACCTGGTGGACAGGCTCGTGCTGCTCGGTCCCACGGTGAACGATCAGGAGAGGTCCATCGGCAAACAGGCACTCCGGCTGGCCCAGGACACCATGCGAGAATCACCCGCCGTGAACTGGATGGTGTTCACCGACTACCTGCGTTCGATGGTGCCGTATCTGCGGACCCTGCCGGCGATGGTAGGGCACAGGCTTGAGGAGGCGCTGCCACGGGTTTCCTGCCCCGTGGTGCTGATCCGCGGCGAGCGTGACCCGATTGTGCCGGCGGACTGGTTGCAGCGGCTCGCCGCCGTCAATCCGCGGGTCAGGATCATCGAGGTGCCGGGCGTGCCGCACGTCCTGATGCACAGCCGCCCGACGGAAACCGCCCGCGCCCTGCTCACCGGGAATCCGCATGCGGCTGCTTAGGCGCGGCTGGGCCTGGGCGCTCGACTACGCGTATGTGGGCTTCTGGCAGGCGCGCGGATTTGTGTTCCGCGGCGACGTCCGCCGCCAGCTGACCGGGGACAAGGCGCCGGTGATCCTCCTCCCGGGGATCTACGAACCGTGGCAGTTCATGCACCCGGTAGCGTCCCACCTCCATGCACAGGGGCACCCCGTGCACGCGGTCACGGCGCTCGGCTACAACCGCGGAACGGTTCCGGCGATGGCGGAGCTGGTAGCCCGGTATCTCCAGGACCAGGACCTGCACAACGTGATTCTGGTGGCGCACAGCAAGGGTGGGCTCATCGGCAAGTACGTCATGACCCTTCCCGACTCCGCGCCGCGCATCCGCCAGCTCATCGCCGTGAATTCGCCGTTCTCGGGTTCGGTCTACGCCATGTTTGCGCTGCTGCCGAGCCTCAGGGCCTTCTCGCCGCGGAACCGTACGCTCAACGCGTTACGCGCCAACCTGGCGGTGAACTCGCGCATCACCTCGGTCTACGGGACGTTCGATCCGCATATCCCGGGTGGCAGTGAACTGGTCGGCGCCACCAACGTGCAGCTGGATGTGATGGGACACTTCCGGGTTCTCGGCCATGACAGCGTGCTCAGGGCGATCGACACGGCGATCGCTGAGCACGTCCCTGATCCGGCAGCGTAGGCCGCTACGAGGGGCCGATGCGTTTGGCGATTGCGACGGCGTCTGCCGGGCTTGAGAGCCACGGCTCACCGTGGCCGGTGAGGACCTTGTCCGCCGCCAGCGCGGCAATGCGGTCCAGGGAGGAAAGGGCCTGCGCTGAGTCGGCCGTGGCTGCGCCGGAGACGATCTGCGGTCCTTTCATCCCGGTGTAGGGGTTGAGGGTCACCAGTGCGTCTCCGACAATGAGCACGCCGCGGTCCGGGAAATGCAGGGCGATGTGCCCGTCGGTGTGGCCGGGGACGTGCAGTATCTCGGGGGTTCCCGGCAGATTCCGCGCGGTCCCCGGCACCAGCGGCAGGGTGTCGGTGACGCCGCGGACAAACAGCGCTCCGGCCATCTTCATCCGACCGATGATGGGCAGGCTTGCGGGGTGGCGGAGGGGGACCAGCACCCGGTTCAGCTCGTGTTTGTAGCTGTAGGGATGGGCGGCGATCCAGGCGTCGTCGGGATGGACCAGAATCGGCACCCGGTAGGTGTTCCGCAGCCAGGCGGCCGTGCCCACATGGTCGAAGTGCCCGTGCGTGAGGACCAGCGCCACCACGGAGTCCTCGTATCCCAGGGCGCGCAGCCCTGCGCGGATGTGCGGCCGGCTGCCGGGCAGACCGGCGTCGATGATCATCAGGCGGCCGTCCTGCTCCACGAAATACACATTCACGTGGGCATGCTCGAGCCAGTGGATTCCCTCGGCGACCTCGCTGGTATGCACGGTGATTCCCTCCCGTAGGCGCTCCGGTTGTGAGAGCAACACTAGCCACCGGAACGGTAAAAGTCAGCAGGCTGAGTAACCGGTGGAACGGATGCGGGTCGTTGCCGGAGGTAACCGCACCGCCGGTAGACTTGCCCGGTGCCCAGACTCCTTGCAGACATCACTCCGCTGAAGGAAAGTCCGGCATTCCGGAGGATGTATTTCGGTACCGCGCTGTCCGCGATCGGCACCAACCTCACCCTGGTGGCCGTCAGCCTTCAGGTGTATGACATCACCGGGTCCAGCCTGAGCGTCGGCCTGATCGGCCTGTTTGCGCTGGTGCCGCTCATCTTCGCCGGGCTGTACGGCGGGGCCGTCGCCGATGCCCACGACCGCCGCAAGGTGGCACTTCTCTCCGGCACAGGGCTGTGGGGCTCCACCATCGGCATCGCGCTGCAGGCGTGGGCCGGCGCGGACAACGTCTGGCTGCTGTACCTCCTCATCGCTGTCCACAGCGGGTTCGCGGGCATCAACCAGCCCACCCGGACGGCCATCATCCCGCGGCTGGTGCGCCCGGAACTGCTGCCCGCCGCCAACGCGCTGTCCATGATCACGTTTGGCCTCGCGTTCACCGTGGGCCCCATGCTTGCGGGCGTGCTCATTGCGCAGGTGGGTTACGGCTGGACGTACACGATCGACGTCGTCACCTTCACGGCCGCACTGTGGGCGCTCTTCCGGCTTCCCGCCATGCCCCCGGAGGGCCCGGTGCGCCGGGCGGGACTCGGCACGGTCATCGAGGGGTTCCGCTACCTTGGCACGCGGCCCAACATCCGGATGACCTTCCTGATTGACCTCGCTGCCATGGTGATGGCCCAGCCGCGGGTGCTCCTGCCCGCAGTGGGGGCCGTGTTCATCGGCGGCGGTGAGCTGACCGTCGGTATCCTCCTCGCGGCCAGTGCATTCGGCGCGGTTCTCGCCGGGTTGTTCTCCGGCCCGCTGGGCCAGGTGCACCGCCAGGGCCGGGCCGTCCAGTGGGCGGTGGTGGGCTGGGGTGCCTCCATCAGCGGCTTCGGGCTGGTGGTCATCCTCTCCGGGCGTACCGGGGACGGTGCCATGACGCCGTGGATCATCCCCGCTGCAGCCTGCCTGCTTCTGGCCGGAGTGTCCGATTCCATCAGCGGAGTCTTCCGGAGCACCATCCTGCAATCGGCCACCCCGGACGCCATGCGGGGGCGGCTGCAGGGCGTGTTCATCGTCGTCGTCGCCGGAGGTCCGAGGCTCGGCGAACTGGTGGGCGGCGGGTTCGCCGAGTGGATTGGGGAGGGCTGGACCGCGCTCTGGGGAGGCATTGTGTGCATGCTGCTGGTGCTCCTGCTTGCCCGCCTCCAGCCGCGCTTCGGCCAGTACGATTCCCGTACCCCGGAGCCCTGATCCCGGTATTTTGACCCGGCTACCTGCCGAGCAGCCGGTCGTTCAGGCCCTGTGCCCGGCGGTAGTAGTCAGCCAGTTGCAGTTCCGCCGCTGCCTCCGGATCAAGAACGACGACGGCGTGCTGATGCAGCTGCAGCACGGAGGCAGGGCAGAACGCGCTCACCGGTCCCTCCACCATCGCGCGGACGGCGGCTGCCTTGTTGGCGCCCAGCGCGACGAGCACGGCCTGCCCCGCGTCGCGGATGGTCCCCAGTCCCTGGGTCAGACACAGCTGCGGAACCTCGCCGCCGGGAAAGAACCGCGCGTTGTCGGACCGGGTGATCCCGGCCAGGGTCTTGACCCTGGTCCGGGAGCTAAGCGACGACGTCGGCTCATTGAACCCGATGTGACCGTTGGCGCCGATGCCGAGGATCTGGACATCGACGCGCCCGGCCTCGCGGATGGCGGCGTCATACCGGAGCGCTTCAGCCCGCAGGTCCTCCGCGTCCCCGTGCGGAGTGAGCAGCCGGTCCAGCGGGAGATCCACCTCGTCAACGAATTCCCGCCGGATGGTCGAGTAGTACGACTGCTCATGCTCCCGCGGCAACCCCGCGTACTCGTCCAGGGTGAAGGCCGTGACCTCGCGGAAACTCAGTTGCTCCTCGCGGTGCCGCCGGATGAGCTCCCGGTAGGTCCCGGCCGGTGAGCTGCCGGTGGCCAGGCCCAGCACCGCGGGGCCCTTCCGCACCCGTGCCTCGACGATGTCGGCGGCCCGGACACCCACCTGCTCCCGTGAATCACAGATGATGACCTGCACTGTTACCTCTTTCCGCTGCGGTCCGGCAATGTCCAGCTGGACCTAGCTGGCGTCCGGGCGCGCCATCGACGGTGCTTCTTCGCCCTCGTCCTCGCGGCCCATGGTGCGCAGGTTCCACTTGCGGATCACGAAGCGGAAGAGCACGTAGTAGACCGCCGCGAAAACCAGTCCGATCGGGATGAGCAGCAGCGGGTTCTGCGCGATTCCGAAGTTCAGCACATAGTCGATGGCCCCGGCGGAGAATCCGAACCCGTGATGGATGTCGAGCAGGTTCACCGTCATCATCGAGACACCGGTCAGGACTGCGTGGATGATGTACAGCGGCCAGGCGACAAACATGAAGGAGAACTCGATCGGTTCGGTGATGCCGGTCAGGAAGGCGGTGAGGCCGGTGGAGAGCATGATGCCGCCGACGAGCTTGCGTTGCGAGGGGCGGGCCTCCTGCCAGATGGCCAGCGCTGCGGCCGGCAGGGCGAACATCATGATCGGGAAGAATCCGGTCATGAACACGCCCGCCTCGGGGTCGCCGGCGAAGAACCGGTTCAGGTCACCCTGGGCACCCTCGTAGTCACCGATGACAAACCAGACGATGGAGTTCAGGATGTGGTGCAGTCCCAGGGGGATGAGCATCCGGTTGAGGAAGCCGTAAATGCCGCTGCCCGCCACCGTGTTCTCGGCCACCGTGTTGCCGACGGCGGTGAGGCCGCGGTCGAACAATGGGTAGATGAGCGCCATGATCACGCCGATGGCGATCGCGGCGAAGGCCGTGATGATCGGCACCAGCCGGCGGCCGGCGAAGAAGCCCAGCCAGTCCGGCAGCTTGGTGCGGTGGAAGCGCTGCCAGAGCCACGCCGTCGTAAGCCCCATGACAATACCGGCCAGCACGCCGTAATTGATGACGGGATCCTCGCCGCCTTCCGGCGCCTCGCCGAGGACCAGCGGTGCCATGACCTCGAAGACATTGGTCAGGACCAGGTAGCCGACCACTGCGGCGAGCGCCGTGGATCCGTCGCCTTTCTTCGCGAAGCCGAAGGAGATGCCGACCGCGAACAGGAGCGGCAGGTTCTCGAACAGCGCACCGCCCGCTGCGCCGATGACGTGCGCCGCCGTGGAGAGCGATTCGAAGCTGCCCAGCAGGTCATCCTGGCCGAGGCGGAGCAGGAGCGCCGCAGCGGGCAGCGCAGCGATGGGCAGCATGAGGCTTCGCCCGAAGCGCTGAAGGTTCTGCAGCGTCCGGCCGCCTCCCTTGGTCTTCCCGGGGCCGGTGTCCGGCGTGTCGGTGCCGGGGGTCTCCGTACTGGCCCCGGCGCGGGCGTTCTTGTCCGGCTCTGGCGAGGTGCTGGGGGCGGACATTGGATCCTCGATTCGATGAGCGGTCGGCGTCTTGTGTGTCTGTGGGTAAATCAGTAAAGTTCTGTCCACTGGTTATAACCAGTGACAACCATCACTGTCATACGAGGCGGCCACAATTGTCAACTGTCACAGCTAACTTTTGTGAAGCGCCACATCGGTAGGAGAGAAGGTAGGGACATGTCCAAAGCGGAAGACATCCTGGCGGCACTTGGCGGCGCAGACAACGTGGAGGAGATCGAAGGCTGCATCACGCGGTTGCGCACCGAAGTCATCGACTCCTCGCGCGTTGACCAGGCAGCCCTGAAGGCCGCGGGCGCGCATGGCGTGATGGTGGCCGGCACCGTGGTGCAGGTGGTCGTCGGGCCTGAGGCGGACAGCCTTGCCGACGACATTCAGGACCTCATGTGAGCACTGGGGTACACGGGGAAGCGCTGACGGTAGCCTCGCCGCTCCCCGGCGTCGTGCTTCCACTGGGCGAGGTTCCCGACCCGGTCTTTGCGCAGGCGCTGGTGGGTGACGGAGCCGCGGTGATGCCTGATGATGACGCCGGCGTGCTCACGGCGGTTGCGCCGGTTGACGGGCGCGTCATCAAGGTGATGCCGCACGCGTACATCGTCCAGCATGCCTCCGGAGCCGCCGTGCTGGTGCATGTGGGGATCGATACCGTCCACCTGAAGGGGGAAGGTTTCACGGTTCGGGCAGCGAAGGGCGACGAGGTGTCCGTCGGGGACCCGATGGTCGATGTGGACGTGGCTTTCCTCCGTTCCCGTGAACTCAGCCCCTGCTGTCCCGTCGTCGTGCTTGATTCGAAGCCGGGCACAGTGTCCGTCAATGATGCCGGGGCCGGAATCCAGGCCGGGCAGCCGCTGTTCACTTTCCCTCAGGGGTGACGGTGGCGGGTCCAGCGTCGGGTGAGCTCAAGCATCTGCGGCTCCGGCGTCAGCTCCAGGACCTTGCGCGGGGGCTGATGCCGGGTGAAGCGCTGCCCGGCGAACGCCAGCTTGAGGAGATGTTCGGGGTTTCCCGGATCACCGTCCGCCGCGCCATCTCGGACCTCGTGCGTGACGGGGAACTGGTACGGGAAAAGGGCAAGGGCACCTTCGTTTCCCACGGCATGGTGCGCTCGGTGCTCCATCTGGCGTCCTTCAACGAGGATATGCGCGCGGCCGGATTTGTACCGAGCACCCGGGTCATTGCGGCCGAGCTGGGGCAACCACCGGAGTCTGCCGTGCGCCATCTGCAGTTGCCTGCGGAGGAGCAGGCCTACCGGCTGCAGCGGCTGCGTCTGGCCAATGGTGCGCCCGTCAGCGTTGACGAGTCCTGGCTGCCGCCCGCAGTGCTGCCCGGGATCCTTGACGAGGACCTGACGGGTTCGCTGTACCGGGTCCTGTCGGCGTCCGGGCATCCGGTCCGCAAGGTGGAGCAGACGGTGCAGGCAGGAGCGGCGTCCGTTGAAACCGCCCGGCTCCTCGACGTCGCCCCCGGCGCCCCGGTACTGCTGTTCCACCGCAGGTCATTCACCGGGCCGGAGGAAGCGAGCCGCCCGATCGAATACTCAATTTCGGCCTACCGCGCAGACCGCTACCAGATCTCGATGACCCTCGCCCAATAGGACCCCCGCGAACCGTTGCGCCGGCCCCGGACCGGGACATACTGGGACCATGGACAAGCTCACCAGCACACAGATTCTCGAAGCAGGGCTCGACGACTGGCGCCAGCTGGCCCAGGGCATCCACGCCCGCTTCCGCACCGGCAGCTTCACCAAGGGGCTGCGGTTCCTGACGGCCGTCACGGAAGCCGCGGAAGCGGCCAACCACCACCCTGACGTCACCCTCACCTACCCGCACGTGGACCTGTTGCTCATCAGCCACGACGTCGGAGCGCTGACTTCCCGGGACGTGGACCTCGCCCGGACCATCAGTTCGATCGCCGCCGAGCACGGCCTGAAGCCGCAGCCCTGGGCGCTCGCCGAGGTGGAACTTGCGCTCGACACCGCGGCACCGGCCGCCGCAGGCCCGTTTTGGGCCGCGCTGCTCACCGGGGACGCCGGCAATGTCCGCGGGGACGACGTCGTCGATCTTTCCGGCCGCGTGCCACTCCTCTGGTTCCAGGAGACCGACAGCCATGAGACCCCGCGGCAGAGGTTCCACCTCGATGTGTGGGTGCCGCATGACGTGGCGGGGGAGCGCATCGCCGCTGCGGTGGCTGCCGGGGGCACCGTCGTCGACGATTCGCAGGCGCCGTCCTTCACGGTCCTGGCCGACGGCGAGGGCAACCGGGCGTGTGTGTGCACGGTCCTGGAGCGCTAGTTTTCCGGAACAGTCCCGGGCGCAGCGCCGTTGTACCGGTAGGTAAGTCAACAAGGAGAACAGGTGCACAACCACTTCAACGGGGCCAAGACGGCCCTGCTTTTCGGGTCCCTCATGGGGATCTTCCTCATCTTCGGTGCGGTCATCGCCTCGGCCACGCGCAGTTCGGCGTTCCTGTGGATCTTTGCGCTGATCGGCGTCGGCTCCATCGCCTACAGCTACTGGAACAGTGACAAGCTCGCCATCCGGAGCATGAAGGCGGTTCCGGTGACGGAACAGCAGGCTCCGGCGATGTACCGGATCGTGCGGGAGCTGAGCACCAAGGCCGGCAAGCCGATGCCCCGCCTGTACGTCTCGCCGACAATGGCGCCGAACGCCTTCGCCACCGGCCGCAACCCCGAGAACGCCGCCGTGTGCTGTACGCAGGGCATTCTGCAGATCCTCAATGAGCGGGAGCTGCGCGGCGTGCTGGGGCACGAGCTGATGCACGTCTATAACCGTGACATCCTGACCGGTTCGGTGGCGGCCGCCGTCGCAGGCGTCATCACGTCGGTGGCGCAGATGTTCGCCTTCACCGGCATGATGGGCGGGAACCGGAACTCGGGCGGGAACCCGATCGCGGCGCTGCTCCTGGCGTTCCTCGCACCGCTTGCCGCCGGACTGATCCAGATGGCAATCGGCCGGACCCGCGAATACGACGCTGACGAGGACGGCGCCCGCCTCACCGGCGACCCGCTGGC
>NZ_KI914617.1:100480-102818 GCF_000520475.1 Arthrobacter sp. 35/47 | reverse complement strand
ACCCGCTGGCGCTCGCCTCCGCCCTGCGGAAGCTCGAGCGAGGTACCCAGCAGGCACCGCTGCCGCAGAGCCAGCAGCTGGTCAACACCTCACACCTGATGATCGCGAACCCGTTCCGCGGCGGCGGGGTGCAGAAGCTGTTTGCGTCCCACCCGCCCATGGCACAGCGGATTGCCCGCCTTGAGGGCATGGCGGGCGGCCGGCCCAGCTGATTCCGGTCTCTCCAGGCGGACGGTCCCACTGACGTCGGCAGTTCAGTGGGAAAGAGCTGCTCATTCCCACTGAGACGAGCAGTTCGTTGGGATATTCGTTCGTCTGACATCGAGAACGACGACGGCGGCGCCCCCTCTGAAGGGGAGCGCCGCCGTCGCTGTCTGGTTGGCTTGAACGCCTAACGCATGTTCACGAACTGGAGGTCAGCCTCGTCGAAGTTCTTTAGCAGCGCCATGGTGGCCTGCAGGTCGTCCCGGGACTTCGAGCTGACGCGCAGCTCGTCACCCTGGATCTGGGACTTGACGCCCTTGGGCGCTTCGTCGCGGATGAGCTTGTTGATCTTCTTGGCGACATCCTGGGCGATGCCCTCCTTGATGGAGGTCTCCAGGCGGAACTCCTTGCCGGAGGCGTAGGGCTCTCCGGTGTCCAGGGACTTCAGCGAGATGCCGCGCTTGATCATCTTCGACTGCAGCACGTCCAGGACCGCGAGGACGCGCTCCTCGGAGTTCGCCTTCATGAGGATCTTTTCGCCGCTGAAGTCGACCTCGGCGCCGACTCCCTTGAAGTCGTACCGCTGGGCGATCTCCTTCTGGGCCTGGTTCAGCGCGTTGGCGACTTCCTGCTTGTCGACCTTGCTCACAACATCGAATGTGGATTCGCTGGCCACCGTTGCCTCCTTCTGGTTGGTAGTTTTCCTGCTCCTACCCTAATTCACGGGCTCTCCGACAGGGCAGCTTCATCTGCAGGTGAAACGGGTCCCGAAGGCCGGATTCCAGACCGCCCGGGCACGATTCGATTATGTGCGGGATGTTCTGTAAAGTTATTTTGCCTGCGGACGGCGATCCGCGGGTGGTCTCTTCACGAGACGTTCGGCAGATTACCCGAGCGGCCAAAGGGGGCTGACTGTAAATCAGCTGGCACAGCCTACGGGGGTTCGAATCCCTCATCTGCCACTCGCCACGAAGGCCCGTACTACCCGGAAAACCAGGGGAGTGCGGGCCTTTTGCTTTTGTCTGCCCGGCCGCGCATAACTGCGGCGTGACTGCGCGGCTTGTACCAAGCGGCCTCGCGCAGAGCGAACACGGCGCGACATCCGGGCGGAAACTCGTTAGCGTGAAGATATGGCAACTATTGACATCACCGAGGCAACCTTCCCCGAGACCATCGAATCGAACGACATTGTGTTCGTCGATTTCTGGGCCGAATGGTGTGGCCCGTGCAAGCAGTTTGCTCCCGTGTATGACGCCGTTTCCCAGCAGCACGAGGACGTCACCTTCGCAAAGGTGGACACCGAAGCCGAGCAGTCGCTCGCCGCGGCAGCAGGCATCACCTCGATCCCCACGCTGATGGCGTTCCGCGAGAAGGTTCTCGTCTTCTCCCAGCCGGGCGCGCTGAATAACAACCAGTTCACCGAACTGGTGGACGCCGTCAAGGCCCTGGACATGAAGGAAGTCCATGCACAGGTCGCCGAGCAGCAGGCCAAGGCCTCCGCTGAAGGCGCACAGCCGCAGGCATAACAAGGCTTCGCAAAGGCCCCGGCTCCCGTCACTATCGGGAGCCGGGGCCTTTGTGCGCCGAAAGCGGGCCGCAGGATGGGCCGGATTTCCCATGTTCTGAAGCGCCTAGTCAGGCAGCCAGGCGATTCCATGGGAGGAGGGCTGTACAAACTGTGCTACAAAACGCATGAAGTCGGGGAAACCGGTACGGGGGACCGGGGTACTACCGCCGCCGGTGATCCTCCGGAGAGAGCCGTGGACCGTACGCCTGCTTCCGGAACCCGCTCGCGTACAGCATCCGCACCACGCGCTGGCGCTGCCCTGCCCAGGGCGTGAGCAGCTCCAGCATCCCGGCGTCATCGGTGCGCTTACCCGTGAGGGCCGCTCCGACAAACGCTGCCAGGTGAAAATCCCCCACCGAAATCGAGTCAGGGCAGCCGTGTGTCCGCTGGAGTACCTCTGCTGCAGTCCACACGCCGATGCCGGGGATTGAACACAGCCCCGCGTGGACGCCGGCTGCATCCAGACCGGCCAGCCGCTCCAGCCCGGACACGGCGCCGGCCGCCCTCAGGGCAGCCGCAGACCGCTTTGAATCCACCCCGGCCCGGTGCCATTCCCAGGAGGGAACC
>NZ_KI914617.1:95958-100380 GCF_000520475.1 Arthrobacter sp. 35/47 | reverse complement strand
GCCGGGAGCGGCCGGCGCAGGATCGCCGAAACGCGACACGAGGTAACGCCACGCCCGCTTCGCCTCCAGGCCCGTCACCTTTTGCTCCAGAATCACGCGCACGACGGCGTCGAGCATCCTTCCGGTTGCCGGCAGCCTGAGGCCCGGCTGCAGATAGCGGCCCTTGCGGGCAAGCTCCGGGAGCCCGGCGGCGAAGGAGGGCGCGTCGAAGCCCGACCAGTCATCCAGCAGCCCCACCAGGCGGGGCACGGACACCAGGGCGGCCGCAGCTCCCGGCCCCCAGGCCGTGGCCTGTACGGAGCACTGCCGCAGACCGCCCCGCTGCGTCAGCCGAAGTGTCACTGCACCGTCCTCATTACGGAAGGCCATCCACACTGCGCCGTCCCGGAAAACCACGGTCGGGTCCCTCGGGCCGCACTGGAGCGGGCTCACGGACGCCTGGAGTGAATAGGCGCCCTCCGGCTCCAGAACGGCCGACAGCGCGGCCGGTGCGGTGGCGGTGAGGGTCATGCCGTTAATGCTCGCACGGACCGGTGACAGTCCCGGCGTCGGGAAGTGTCAGTGCGTACCGGTAACTTGTTAACCATGAAGTTTGCCAACTCCGTCGTGGATCTCATCGGTAACACCCCGCTCATCAAGCTCAACAAGGTGACGGAGGGGATCGCTGCTACGGTCCTGGTCAAGGTGGAGTACGTGAACCCGGGCGGTTCGGTCAAGGACCGCATTGCGGTCAAGATCATCGACGCGGCGGAGAAAGAGGGCAAGCTCAAGCCCGGCGGCACCATCATCGAACCCACGTCGGGGAACACCGGCGTCGGCCTGGCGCTCGTTGCCCAGCAGCGCGGCTACAAGTGCATCTTCGTGGTTCCGGACAAGGTGGGTGTGGACAAGCGCAACGTCCTTGCCGCGTACGGCGCTGAGGTGGTGGTAACCCCTACCGCCGTGGCTCCGGACAGCCCGCAGTCCTACTACGGCGTCTCAGACCGCCTGACGCGGGAAATTACGGGCGCCTTCAAGCCGGACCAGTTCTCCAACCCCAACGGACCGGCCAGCCACTATGAGAGCACCGGCCCGGAAATCTGGCGGGACACGGATGGCCGGATCACCCACTTCGTTGCCGGCGTCGGCACCGGCGGCACCATCAGCGGCACGGGCCGCTACCTGAAGGACATCTCGAAGGACCGGGAGACCGGCCGGGTCCGGATCATCGGAGCGGACCCCGAGGGCTCGGTCTACTCCGGCGGCACCGGACGCCCGTACTTCGTTGAGGGCGTCGGCGAGGACATGTGGCCGGACGCCTATGATCCGTCGGTTCCTGACGAGATCATCCCGGTGAATGACGCCGAGAGCTTCGCCATGACCCGCAGGCTGGCCCGGGAGGAAGGCCTCCTGGTGGGCGGTTCCTCGGGCATGGCCGTCGTGGCCGCGCTGCGGGCGGCGAAGAATCTCACAGAGGATGACGTCGTCGTCGTGCTTCTCCCGGACAGCGGCCGGGGCTATCTCGGCAAGATCTTCAACGATGACTGGATGAAGTCCTACGGGTTCATGGACAGCGGTGACGAGGCAACGGTCGGCGAGGTGCTCCGCTCCAAGAACGGGGCGCTGCCGGACCTGGTGCACACCCATCCCAATGAGACTGTCCGGGATGTCATCATGATCATGAATGAGTTCGGCGTCTCCAACATCCCCGTCCTGTCCCAGGAGCCTCCGGTAGTGATGGGGGAGGTCCTCGGATCCGTCGACGAACGCCTGCTTACCGAAAAGATCTTCCACGGCACGGCCAAGCTCACCGACAAGATCTCCGAGCACATGGGCGCAACGATGCCGATCATCGGTTCGCTGGAGTCCGTGACCACCGCACGCGAGCGGCTGCAGGACAGTGACACCCTCATGGTGACGTTCGTCGGAGCACCCGTGGGAATACTTACGCGTCATGACCTGCTGACGTACCTGAGCAGCTAAACCTAATGAGGAGAGCAACCAGTGACTTCAGGAAACGGCTTCAACACCCGCGCGGTCCACGCCGGCCAGGCACCGGACCCCACCACGGGGGCGGTCATCCCGCCGCTGTACCAGACCACAACCTTCGCCCAGGACGGCATCGGCCAACTGCGCAACGGCTACGAGTACGGGCGTGGCACCAACCCCACCCGGGATTCCCTGCAGGCGCAGCTCGCAGCCCTCGAAGGTGCAGAGCACGCGTTCAGCTTTTCCTCCGGCCTCGCCGCTGAGGACGCGCTGATCCGTGCGGCGCTGCGGCCCGGCGACCACATCGTGCTGGGCAACGATGCCTACGGCGGAACCTACCGGCTGATCAACAGGGTGCTCGGTGACTGGGGCATCACCAACTCCGCCGTCGATATGTCCGACCTCGACGCCGTGGAGAAGGCTGTTGCCTCCGGAAACACCCGGATGGTCTGGGTGGAAACGCCGTCCAACCCGATGATGAAGATCACCGACATTGCAGCGATCGCCGGGGTCGCGAAGAAGGCCGGCGCGGTTCTGGTCGTGGACAACACGTTCGCCACGCCGTACCTGCAGCAGCCGCTCTCCTTCGGTGCCGACGTGGTGGTGCACTCGACCACCAAATACATCGGCGGCCACTCGGATGCCAGCGGCGGCGCCGTTGTCCTCAACGACGCAGAGCTCGCCGAAAAGATCGGCTTCATCCAGTTCGCGGTCGGCGCCGTGTCCGCGCCGATGGAGGCGTGGCTGACCACCCGCGGGCTGAAGACCCTGGGCGTGCGCATGGACCGGCACAGCTCCAATGCGCTGGCCATTGCCGAGTGGCTCACCACCCGTGAGGAAGTGGAGCGGGTCTATTACCCGGGCCTGGCGGACCACCCGGGCCACGAGCTCGCCGCCCGCCAGATGCGCGGTTTCGGCGGCATGATCTCCGTCTCCTTCAAGGGCGGGGAGCAGGCCGCCCGGACGGTTGCCGAGTCCACCGAACTGTTCACGCTCGCGGAGTCCCTCGGCGGCATCGAGTCGCTGATGAACTACCCGTCGGAGATGACGCACGCCTCGGTGAAGGGAACCGAACTGGCCGTCCCCGAAAACCTGGTGCGGCTTTCGGTCGGCATCGAGGACGTAGAGGATCTTATCGAGGATCTCGACAAGGCATTCGCGCGGCTCTAAGGAGCGTCAGCGCTTCCGGAACGGACTGACCGTCCGGCTGGCCAGCCGAACCCACTTGTTCTGCGGTCTGGGACTGATCTGCTGAAACCAGGCCGTGGAGGTGGGGACCCACATCAGCAGCACGCCGAGCAGCATCACGGCGGACACCACAGACAGCCCCGGTGTCCGCCGGACCAGGATCGGGATGCCCACCACAAAACCTATCGTGGTCAAAAGTTCCCGCGCGCCGCGCTTCCCCCGGCGCAGCCCAAGCACCAGGACCAGCTGGATGACAGCGAGCGCACCGAGCAGCACGCCGAGGCCGATCAGCCCCGCCCGGTCAATCTCCTGTGCGCCCGCGGAGATCAGGAAGGATCCTCCGGCGATCAGGAAGAGGACGCTGACCAGTACCTCCACGGCGATCGCCGCGCGGATGGTTAGCGGTTTCGGAGGAAGCGCGGGACGGGGCTGACGTGCCATCTCAGCCCCGGGGGGCCACGACGCCGGTGCGTGCGTCGTCGTCGTACCGGTAGACCTCTTTACCGCCGATCCACACCTTCAGGGCCCGCTGCATCACATCCAGCGGATCACCGCTCCAGAGGACGACGTCGGCATCCTTCCCGGGTTCCAGGGAACCGATGCGGTTCGCCAGTCCCAGCACCTTCGCGGGATTGATGGTGATGGAGCGCAGCGCAACCACGGGGTCCAGCCCTTCCTTCACCGCGAGGGTGGCCTGGTGGACCAGGAAGTGGATCGGAATGACCGGGTGGTCGGTGATGATGGAGATTTCGACGCCGGCCGCCGCCAGCTTGCCCGGATTGGCAATCGAGCGTCCGCGCAGTTCCACCTTCGACTTCGTGGTGAACAGTGGGCCGATCAGCACCGGTACGCCGCGCTCCGCCAGCACATCGGCCAGCAGGTGCGCCTCCGTGCCGTGGTCAAGCACAAGCTCATACCCGAACTCGTCCGCGATGCGCAGGGCGGTGGCGATGTCATCGGCGCGGTGGGCGTGCTGGCGCCAGGGGATCTCGCGGCGCAGCACCATCGCCAGGGCCTCGAGCTTCGGGTCGCGGGCGTTCTCGTCCGCCTTGCCCAGATAGTTCTGGGCGTCCATGAAGGCCTTGCGGATCACCATGGCGGTGCCGAGCCGCGTGGAGGGTGTCTGCTTCTTCTCGCCATACACACGCTTGGGGTTCTCGCCGAGGGCGGACTTCAACCCGCTGGGGGAGCGCAGCACCATCTCCTCGATGTAGCGGCCGTGGGTGTGGATGGCCACGGCCAGTCCGCCGATGGGGTTGCCGGACC
>NZ_KI914617.1:58058-95858 GCF_000520475.1 Arthrobacter sp. 35/47 | reverse complement strand
CGGCCAGTCCGCCGATGGGGTTGCCGGACCCGGGGTTGACGTTGACCGAGGTGACGCCACCGGCGAGGGCGTCGTCGAACCCGGGGTCAAACGGGTTGACCGCGTCCAGTGCCCGGACGCCCGCCGTGACCGGGTCGGTCATCTCGTTGGTGTCGTCCCCGGCCCAGCCCTCGCCCTCCTCATGGGTGCCCAGGTGCACGTGCGCGTCCACGAAGCCCGGAAGAAGCCACTTTCCGGCGGCATCGAGGACGTCGGCCCCCTCCGGAGCAGTCACGTCCGCTCCCAGCGCGGAAATGGTCCCGTTCTCGATGACGACGGTTCCGTCGAAGGGTTCGCCTTCGATCGGTACGACGTGGGCGTTGATGATTGCTGTCACAGTCATGGATATAGACCTTTCGCCGGTGGTGGGGGTCACAGTCAAACTTACCGTCTGCCTACACTGATTCGATGATGCAACGATCTGCCCTGATTACCGGTGCGGGACGCTCCGCGGGAATCGGCGCCGGAATTGCCCGGGCACTTGCGGCGGAAGGCTGGGACCTCGCGCTTTCCTACTGGCACCCCTATGACCAGCGGGTCAATTCCACCGAGGACCCGTACGCCGAGCTGCGGGACCTCGCGGCGGAACTCGAGGCGATCGGATCCCGGGTGATGCTCCTTCCCGCGGACCTTGAACAGCCCGGGACGCCCGATGTCCTCATCCGGAACGCCGCGGAACTCGGGCCCCTCTCCGGGCTGGTGCTCTCGCACGCTGAGAGCGTTGACTCGTCCATCCTCGACACGACCGTCGAGAGCTTCGACCGGCACTTCGCCGTGAATGTCCGCGCTGCCTGGCAGCTCATCCGCGCCTTTGCGCAGCAGTGCCCCGACGACGGCGGCGCTATCGTCGCGCTGACCAGCGACCACACCGTGCACAACCTTCCCTACGGTGCTTCCAAGGGTGCCCTTGACCGGATTGTCATTGCGGCGGCGCGCGAGCTGGGGGAGCGGAAGATCAGTTCCAACGTGCTGAATCCGGGCCCGGTGGACACCGGCTGGATGACCGACGGGGTGCGGGAGGCGCTTACGGCCCAGCAGCCGACCGGAAGGCTGGGGACGCCAGCCGACGTCGCTGCCGTCGTGGCGTTCCTCCTGTCATCCCCCGGGCGGTGGATCAGCGGACAATTGATCAAGGCCGACGGCGGGTTCTCAGCGTCCTGACTTCGTCCGGCATACGATTCCTGTATGACCGCCGGAATTCTCCTCGCCGTGTGCCGAGTCCACGCCCTTCTGCCGACCCGGGACTCCACCGGTGTGACGGCAATCGACAAGCGCCCGGCGGAGGGGCCGGTGAAGGTCCATTCGCTCGGGCTGACCGGTGACATCCAGGCAAGCCGCAAACACCACGGCGGCCCGTCCAAGGCTCTGTACGCCTACTCCCAGGAGGACGCCGATTTCTGGTCGGCTGAACTGGGCCGGGACATGGCGCCGGGCAGGTTCGGCGAGAACCTCCGGGTTGCCGGGATCGAGGCCACGCAGGCCGTGATCGGCGAGCAGTGGCGCATTGGCGAGGTGCTCCTCGAAGTCACCGAACCGCGCACGCCCTGCATGAACTTCGCACGCTATCTCGGGGAGCCCGACTGGGTGAAGCGCTTCACTGCGGAAGGCAGGGTCGGCACGTACCTGAGCGTGCGCAGGGGCGGGCAGATCAAGGCGGGGGACGCCGTCGTCGTCGTGCACCGGCCGGAGCACGGGGTGACCATCGGCCAGCTTTTCGCGGGCCTGACGGTGGAGCAGGCGGGGCGGCTGCAGGATGCGTACGACGGCGGTGCGCAGCTCACTCCGGACGTCCGCCGGGCCCTCGCAAGGGCCCGGCAGGTGCCCGCCTGACCCAGGCAGGCACCTTTGCATGTGCTCAGCGGCGACTGAACTTCAGCGCCGGCTGAACCGCGTCCTCAGCGGACGGAGCCGGGCTTCGACCGGCGGCGGGGGAGCCAGGGCCGGGGACGCGTGTCGATTTCGCTCGGCAGGGCCGTCTCGATGCGGTCGTCCACCTGGTCACCGAAATGCTCGCTGAAGTTCTCCGACAGCTGCACGGTGACGCTTTCACCGATCTCACGCTCGAGTTCCTCACGGCGCTGCCGCCGCTCGGCACGCACCAGCAGCTGATGCTCGGCGTTCAGGGCTTTGTAGAGCGAAATGCACATCCCGATGATGACCACGCTGATCGGCAGTGCCGTGAGGATGGACCCGGTCTGCAGGGCGGCCAGACCGCCGGCCAGCAGCAGGGCGATAGCGAGGGCGCCTTCCAGCGCGGCCCAGAGTACGCGGCTCCACTTCGGAGGATCGGTCAGGCCGCCCGAGGCGAGCATGTCCACCACCAGCGAACCGGAGTCGGAGGAGGTGATGAAGAAGATGGCCACCAGTGCCACGGCGATGACGGAGAGCACTCCGCCCAGGGGCAGCCCTTCCAGAAGGTTGAACAGCACCTCTTCGGACACGATGCCCTCTTCAGGATCGAACAATCCGCCGTTGCCGTCCGCAAACGCGCGGTCGATCGCCGTCCCGCCCATCACCGCGAACCAGATGAAGCTCACCATCGACGGGACGAGCAGAACGCCCAGGACAAACTCGCGGACGGTGCGGCCGCGGGAGATGCGCGCGATGAACAGACCCACGAACGGCGCCCAGGACATCCACCAGCCCCAGTAGAAGACGGTCCAGAAGCCCTGCCATTCCCGGCCCGCCTCGCCGGCGAACGCGCTTGAGTCGAAGGACAGGCCGATGACGTTCTGAAGGTAGCCGCCAACGGACTGCACGAACTCACGGAACAGGAAGAGGGTGGGACCGAGCAGCAGCACGGAGACCAGGAAGACGGCGGCCATTCCGAGGTTGATGTTCGACAGCCACTTGATGCCCTTGCCGATCCCGCTGACGACGGACAGGATCGCAATGAAGGTAATCACGATGATGAGGCCCACCAGCAGCGCGTCGGTGGATTCACCGAAAGCCCCGAGGTGCACCAGGCCCGCAGCGATCTGCTGTACGCCGAGGCCCAGTGAGGTGGCTACGCCGAAAACAGTTCCCACAATCGCGATGATGTCGATAACATCACCGGCACGGCCCTTTACCCGGTCACCGAGCAACGGTTCCAGGGCCCACCGGATGGACACCGGCCGTCCCTTGCGGTGGATGGCGTAGGCGAGCGAGAGCCCCACGACGGCGTAGATCGCCCAGGCGTGGAAACCCCAGTGCAGGTAGGTCTGGGTCATTGCGGCATTGGCGAGCTCGCGGGCATCGCCTTCGACGCCGGGCTTGGGATTGACAAAGAACGTCAGCGGCTCAGCGGCCCCCCAGAAAACCAGGCCGATCCCCATGCCGGCGGCAAACAGCATGGCAAACCAGGAAAGCAGTTTGAACTCCGGTTCGCCGTCATCCTTGCCCAGCTTGATATCTCCGAAGCGGCTGACGCCCATCCAGACGGCGAAGACCACAAAGCCCGCCACAGCCAGCAGATAGTACGGACCGAACACAGAGACCACGCCGGTCTGGGCGGCGGACAGCACTTCGCCGGTTGGTTCCGGGAGAATGATGGCGGTCAGGGCGGCAGCCAGGATGATGATGAGCGCGGGCCAGAAGATGCGCGGCGCAGGGATGAAACCGTGGGTCGCCGTTCCCCCTGGGGCGCCCTTCGAACTCTTGGAGGTCTTGTTTTCAGGAGGTGCACTCATGAGTGTTCCTTTGGTTGGGGGTTGCGGACGGTTTGGTCCATGCTGTCAGCGGTCAGGGGCGTAAATCAAGAAATGCCGCGGGCGATCGGGGGCTGTGCGCAGGCTCACGTGCTGATTGGCGCTCCGCGGCACAGGCTGCGGAGCCCGGTAGGGTACACTGGAAACATCCCCCACACCGGTTTTCCCTTGATTCCTGCCCTGTAGAGGCATGGATTGGTTGTGTTGGGGCCCGCTGCGAATAGGCAAGCGGGCAGATTCATTCAGGGAGTGCCGGTCTCAGAGCATTGCTCTTCACCGCTGTGATAGCGGCCGGAGAAGGAATGCATGGTCCAGCCGCGGGATTGAAACAGCACTGGATCCCTGTTCATACGGCTCATCTCAGCCGTCCGGCTCCCTAGCGAAGGTCAACTTCCCCATGCCTGAAAACCTGCCCGCAGACACCCTCGAATCCGAGACCCCCGACATCACGTTCGCCGACTTCAACCTCGACGGGCGCGTGCTTGCCGCACTGTCCGACGTCGGCTACGAAAAGCCCTCTCCCATCCAGGCAGCCACCATTCCGGCCCTGCTGGAAGGGCGCGACGTCGTCGGGCTGGCCCAGACCGGTACCGGCAAGACCGCCGCGTTCGCCATTCCTGCTCTCTCAAAGATGGCCGAGCTCGCCGATCTGAACGGTCCCGCGAAGTTCACCCAGGTCCTGGTCCTCGCACCGACCCGTGAACTCGCGCTCCAGGTCGCGGAGGCGTTTGCCTCCTACGCCAAGCACATCGACAACTTCACCGTGCTGCCGGTCTACGGCGGATCCGCCTACGGCCCGCAGCTGGCAGGCCTGCGCCGCGGCGCGCAGGTTGTGGTCGGTACCCCGGGACGCGTGATCGACCACCTGTCAAAGGGATCGCTCGACCTGTCCAACCTGCAGTACCTCGTGCTCGATGAGGCAGACGAGATGCTGCGCATGGGCTTCGCCGACGACGTGGAGCAGATTCTCGCAGGAACCCCGGAGGACAAGCAGGTTGCGCTGTTCTCGGCGACCATGCCGAGCGCCATCCGCCGGATCGCGCAGAAGTACCTGAACAACCCGCAGGAAATCACGGTCAAGTCCAAGACCACCACCGGCGCCAACACCCGGCAGCGGTTCCTGCAGGTGATGGGCCCGCACAAGCTCGACGCGATGACCCGCATCCTTGAGGTCGAGGACTTCGACGGAATCATCGCCTTCGTGCGCACCAAGATGGCCACTGAAGACCTGGCGGACAAGTTGCGTTCCCGGGGCTTCCAGGCTGCCGCCATCAACGGTGACATCCCGCAGCAGCAGCGTGAGCGCACCATCGAGGCGCTGCGCGACGGCAAGATCGACATCCTTGTGGCCACGGACGTCGCAGCCCGCGGCCTCGATGTCGAGCGGATCTCCCTCGTGGTCAACTACGACATCCCGCATGACACCGAGTCCTACGTGCACCGCATCGGCCGCACCGGCCGTGCCGGCCGCTCGGGTGACGCGATCCTCTTCATCACGCCGCGTGAGAAGTACCTGCTGCGTTCCATTGAGAAGGCAACGCGCCAGCCGGTCGAGCAGATGCACCTGCCCTCCACCGAGACGGTCAACGAACTGCGCCTGAACAAGTTCGCTGAGCGCATCACGGAAACCCTCGCCACCGAGGATGTCTCGATCTTCCGCGACCTGATCTCCAACTACGAGAACGAGCACAACGTTCCGGCCGCCGAGATTGCCGCTGCACTTGCCGTGATGGCGCAGGGCGGCAACCCGATCCTGGTCAAGGACCTCCCGCAGGCTCCGGTCGGCCAGAAGGAGCGCGCAGGCGGACGGAAGGACGCGTTCGGGTCCCGCGGGCCCACGCGCACCCTCACCGAGGGAAATGCCACCTACCGCATCGCCGTCGGCCGTCGCCAGCGCGTGATGCCCGGCTCCATTGTCGGTGCCATTGCCAACGAGGGCGGACTGTCGTCGTCGCAGATCGGCGGGATTGACATCCGCGCGGACCACACCCTGGTTGAGCTCCCCGCAGAGCTCTCCAAGGACCAGTGGCGCGCGCTGTCCAAGACCCGCATCGGCGGCGAACTGATCCACCTCGAACTGGACAAGGGCCGCAAGCCCAACCGCGAGCGCCCTGCCGGAGACTTCAAGAAACCGCACCGCAAGGGCGGCGAAGGCTTCCGCAGCGACCGCGGGCACGACGGCGGCTACCGCGCGGAGCGCTCGCACGATGACTCCCGTGGGGGAGACTTCCGTCACGACCGCTCGGCTGCCTCGGATGACCGCAAGCCGCGCCACAAGAAGGGTGCCGGCGCCGGTACCGGGCGCCGCGAGAAGTGGTGATTGCAGGCGCTCTCTAGTGCCATGAAACGACGCCGGCGTTCCGCAGTTGCGGGAGGCCGGCGTCGTCGTTTCCGGGGTCGGGAAAGCAAGCGGAAAGCGCCCCGGAAGCCGATTTTTCAGCACGCGTTTTAACTGGTAAAGTTTTCTGCTGTTGCCCCCCTAGCTCAGTGGTAGAGCGCGTTCTTGGTAAGAACGAGGTCACCGGATCGATTCCGGTGGGGGGCTCTCAAATGGGAGGCCCGCTGCAGATCGTAAGATTGAATGCGGGCAGTCTCATTTGTGGCGGTGTAGCTCAGCTGGTTAGAGCGCACGACTCATAATCGTGAGGTCGCGGGATCGAGTCCCGCCACCGCTACAGGTAGCAGGCCGGCGGCTCATTCAGGAGCTGCCGGCCTGTTGTTTTTCTCCGGGTATAGCTGCCCGGGGACGGGCTGGCAGCGGGATCTGATCAGCCTCCTTATAGTATGGTCGCGAGGCATCCCGACAGGACAGGAACCATGACTGACAACGATTCAGCCTGGGGACCGGGCGAAAACCCGGAAGATTTTCCAACCCGCGCAAGCAGGCGCCGCTCGGGCCGCGAGCCCGGCACCGGACCCATTTCCGAGGTTCCCCGGTTTGCCGACCGGTTGTCACCGGCTCCGCAGGCGCCGCCCGTGCAGCAGGAGAGCGCAGCCGAGGACACCGTCCAGCGCCAGGTGCTCGATATCCGGTTCGACGAATCAGCCCACGGCATCCGCACCATGTCGGTTCCCGTAGTCCTTCCCGAGCAGGCACCGGCCGCCGAGCTGCCGCAGATGCCCGTATCCGCCCCGTCCAGAGCATCATCCGCCCCGTCCAGCGCATCGGAGGACAGGATGCAGCCCGAAACCCGAACCGGTACAACGACGGCCGTTGCCTCTGCATCCACCGCACCCGCCGACCCGCCGCGGCAGGCCCGCCGGCAGGAGACAGCGGGAGGCCGGCGTCGGTCCTTCCTGGCCCCGGACAACGGCACCGTGCCCGCTGAGACCGGGTTCCGGGGGCTGCTGTCCCGGATAGGGATCCGGGTGGGGCCCTCGAAGAAGGAGCTGACCACGCGCGCGCACACCCGTGCCGTCAGCCAGCACTGGCCCGGCCCACGCACCGTGTCCGTGGTGAACGGCAAGGGCGGCGCCAACAAGACGCCCACCACTGTGATGCTCGCCGCCGTCTTCGCCCGGAACGGCGGGGGACCGGTACTCGCCTGGGACAACAATGAAACCCGCGGCACCCTGGGATGGCGTACCGAACAGGGCCCGCACAACTCCTCGGTGATGGACCTCCTGCCGGAGACCAACCAGTTGCTGGCGCCGTCGGCGCAGTCGGCGCTGCTCGCCCGGTACGTGCACCACCAGACCGAAGACAAGTATGACGTCCTGCGGTCGAAGCCGGACGTGCTCGCCTCGGAACAGAAAGTCACCGCAGACGATTTCGATGCCCTCCACGAGGTGGCGTCCAAGTACTTCCGCCTGAACTTCGTCGACTCCGGTAACGACGAAACCGCGGAACGCTGGCTGCGGATGATCCACCACACAGACCAGCTGGTCATCGCCACCACCACTCTCGAGGAGCACGCGGAGGCTGGAGCCCTGCTGCTCGAGGCGCTGCGCGCACGGGGCGGGAAGTACGCGGAACTGTCACAGAACGCCGTCGTCATTGTCAGCCAGTCCGACAAGAACGGAACCGCCGCACAGGCACAGCACATCGCGGACGGTTTTACGCAGCTTGCCCGCAGTGCCGTCACCATCCCGTATGACGTTGCGCTGCTGAAGGGGCGGATCCGGTGGGGTGCGCTGAAGCCGGCCACCCAGGCCGCCTGGCTGGCGGCGGCTGCCGCAGTGGCGGACGGACTCTAGATAGTCAGGTTGCTTAGCAGTTTCGTTGTTCCTACGCTGGAGTAGTACGCAACGGAATGGAGGAAGCATGACTATGCACGATATTTCCGGAAAGAAAGTGGCCTTCCTGCTCACGGACGGTGTGGAACAGGTTGAGCTCACCAGCCCCTGGGAAGCGGTGAAGGGTGCCGGCGGAGTGCCGACGCTGGTTGCTCCCAGCGAGGGCACCGTCCAGGGCTTCAACGGCACCGACAAGGCGGATACGTTCCCGGTGGACCTGACCCTTGACCAGGCGAAGGCCGGGGACTTTGATGCGCTGGTCCTGCCGGGCGGCGTGGTCAACGCCGATCATCTGCGGGTGGACAAGGACGCACAGGCCTTTGCCCGGGGTTTCTTTGAGCAGCACAAGCCCGTGGCTGCAATCTGCCACGCCCCCTGGCTGCTCATCGAAGCCGGTGTGGTCAGCGGCCGGTCGATGACCTCGTACCACACGCTCGAAACGGACCTCCGGAACGCCGGTGCCGAATGGACCGATGATGAGGTGGTCGTGGATGCGGGCTTCGTGACCAGCCGCAACCCCGATGACCTGCCGGCCTTCAACGACAAGGTTCTCGAGGAGATCGCCGAGGGGCCGCACGAGGGCCAGACAGCCTAACCCCTTGTTGGAAGTTTTTGTCGCCTATCTGCCCTTATGAGCCGGTTTTAGCAGCAGATAGGCGACAAAAACTTTAATCACGACGGCGGCCGCCTCCCTGCGGTGTGACGTTTTTCTCCTCAACATATTGGGAGCTCCCCTCCAGGTTCGGTTAGGCTTACCTTTGTTCAGTACGCCTGCGGCCCTCGCCGCTACCACCAGGAGTCCCCACCATGCCCCGACCCAAGCTCCTTGCTGCCTGCACCGCGATCATGGTGCCCGCGCTGGCCCTCTCGGGCTGCGGTGTCCTTGGCATCGGAAAGGCTCCAGCGGACCTGCAGATCTACACGGCCCGCCACTATGACCTCGAGGGCGCGTTCGGCCAGTTCACCGAAGAAACCGGGATCTCCGTCGAGTTCATCACCGGCGACGACGCCGAACTGCTCGAGCGCCTCAAGGCCGAGGGCAGCGACACCCCCGCGGACGTCTTCATGACCGTGGACGCCGGAAACCTCTGGAACGCCGCACGCCAGGACGTACTCGCCCCGACAAGCTCCGCAGCATTGGACGAGGCCGTACCCGAAGACCTGCGGGATCCCGAGGGGCAGTGGTACGGGCTCGCCATGCGGGCACGCACCCTCACCTACAACCCGGACAATGTGGACCCGGCCGAGTTCGACGCCGAGGAGAGCTACGCCGGCCTGGCGGATCCCAAGTGGAACGGCCGGCTGTGCATGCGCGACGCCACCTCCTCCTACACCCAGTCCCTGGTGGCGAGCCTCATCGACCTGCACGGCCGGGACCGGGCGCTGGAAATCGTTGAAGGCTGGATGGCCAATAACGTGGACATCATGAGCAATGACGTCCTGCTCCTGGAAGCCATCGACGCCGGCGCCTGCGACGTCGGAATCAACAACCACTACTATCTCGCCCGCACGCTGGAAGAGAACCCGGACCTCTCCGTGGACCTGTACTGGGCCAGCCAGGAGGGCGCCGGCACCCACGTGAACATTTCCGGTGCTGGAATCGTCGCCGATTCCGACAACGCGGCGCAGGCCCAGCAGCTCATCGAATGGCTGGCGACCACGGGGCAGAACGCCTTCGTCGACGCAAACCACGAGTTCCCCGTGAACCCGGCCGCCGAACCTGAGCCCGTCATCGCGGAGTTCGGCGAGTTCGAGCGCATGCCGCTGAACGCCGAGGCGTACGGCGACCTCAATGCGGAAGCGATCGACGTCCTCGCAGAGGCCGGCTACAAGTGAGTGAAACGGCTGTCCTGGTAGATGCGGGTGTATCCGGCCCGCGCCGGCGCCTGCTGACCGGGAACGGCCGTCCGATGTGGTCGGCCGCCGTGCTGCTGGCCGCAGCCCTGGTGGTCACGCCCGTGGCCGCGGTCGTGATTGATGGCCTCGGCAGCCTGAACTCGGGCAGCCTCCCGCAGGACATCGGTCCGATGATCGTGACCACCGTGCTCCTGATGGGCGGTGTAGGCCTCAGCACCCTCCTGATCGGCGGAGGACTTGCCTGGCTGGTGACGGCGCATGACTTCCCCCTGCGGAACCTGCTTTCGTGGGCCCTTGTGCTGCCCCTTGCCATGCCCGCGTACATCCTCGGCTTCGTGTTCCTCTCCACCTTCGACGTCGGCGGTCCGGTACAGGGCATGCTGCGCACCGTGCTCGGTCCCGGCGCCTGGCTCCCCGGTGTGCGGACCCTTGCCGGCGCCGTGGTGGTGATGTCACTGACCCTCTACCCCTACGTGTACCTCCTGGCGCGTTCGGCGCTCGTCGAGCAGAGCGCAACAACGTACGACGCCGCCCGCACCCTTGGTGCCGGACGTTCACGCGCGCTGTGGCGGGTGGTGGTTCCCATGGCCCGCCCATCACTCGCCGCGGCCCTCGCCCTGGTCATGATGGAGACCCTGACGGACTTCGCGACGGTGCAGTACTTCAACGTGCAGACGGTCTCCGTGGGCGTCTACCTCGTCTGGAAGGGCAGCTTCGACTTCCACGCCGCAACCCAGCTGTCGGTGCTGGTGCTCGTGTTCGCTGTTGCCGTGCTCGCCGGTGAACGTCTCCTGCGCGGCCGGTCCCGGTTCCACCAGAAGCCCGGCCGGGGCGAGGGACTCAAGTCCAGAAGACTCACCGGCTGGCGCGGGTGGGCGGCGGCACTGGCCTGCCTCAGCGTCCTTGGAGCCGGTTTCATCCTCCCGGTTGCCCAGCTGGCCGGCTGGGCTGTGGGCGAGGCCGCCGGCGGTTCGGAACCGCTGCTTGACCCCCGTTTTGTCGAGTATCTCGTGAACAGCGTGACCGTTGCGTCATTGGCCGCGCTGGTGTGCGCCGCGCTCGCGCTCACCATCGGGCACGCCCAGCGCCTCGGCGGCGGGCCGCTGGTGGCCGTCGCCGCGCAGGCAACCACCTTCGGCTATGCCGTCCCCGGTGCGGTGATCGGAATCGGCGTGCTCATTGCTTTTGCCCGGGTGGATGAATGGCTGGAACTTGCCGGCGTCCCCGGGGGTACGGGCCTGCTGGTGACCGGCTCTGTTGCGGGCATTCTCTGTGCCTACGTGGTGCGCTTCATCGCTCCGGCCCACCAGGCCGTCGACGCGAGCTTCGCGAAGATCTCACCGGCGCTGACGTTCTCCGCGCTCAGCCTTGGGTCCACCCCGCGCCGGCTCCTGACCCGCGTCCACCTCCCGCTGGCCCGGCGAGGTGCTGCGGTGGCACTGGTGCTGGTGGCGATTGACGCGGTCAAGGAGCTGCCGATCGTCCTGCTCCTCCGGCCGTTCGGTTTTACCACCATCTCCGTCTGGGTCTACGAGCTCGCCCGGGAGAATTTCTGGGAGAAGGCGGCGCTGCCCGCCCTGGGTATCGTCGCCGTCGCTGTGATTCCGGTGTACTTCCTGTTCCGGCGGTCCGCCGGGCTCAAGGCCGGGGCGGTGACTCATGACCAGTGACTTCAACGGCACCCGCCCGCCCGCTTTGACGCTGGCCGGGGTAAGCCGCCGCTACGGAGGGGTCCACGCAGCCACGTCGCTGGACCTGACAGTCACCCCCGGCGAAATGGTTACCGTGATCGGACCGTCCGGATGCGGAAAATCGACGATGCTCCGCATGATCGCCGGCCTCGAACGCCCGGACTCCGGCATCATCACGATCGCCGGAGAGGTGGTCGCGGACCGCCGTCGCTACCAGGAACCTGAGCGCCGCCGCGTCGGCCTGGTCTTCCAGGAACACGCACTGTTTCCCAACCTGACCGTCGCGAAGAACGTCGCCTTCGGACTGAACCGGCTGCCCTCCCGGGAGCGGCAGAAACGCGTCGCTGAGGTCCTGGAACTGGTCCGGCTCGGCCATCTGGCCGCCCGCTACCCACACGAACTGTCCGGAGGCGAGCAGCAGCGGGTAGCCCTGGCGCGCGCCCTGGCGCCCCGCCCCGCCGTCGTGCTCCTGGATGAACCTTTCTCCAGCCTCGACGAGACCCTCCGCGGGAGGGTCCGCGCGGACATCGTCGCAGTGCTCCAGGAAACCGGCACCACCAGCCTGCTGGTCACCCACGACCAGACGGAAGCACTGTCCGTGGGGGACCGGGTGGTGGTGATGCGGGACGGCGCCATCGAGCAGGCCGACACCCCGGAGAAGGTCTTCGAACAGCCCTCGACCCGCTTTGTGGCTTCCTTCATGGGGGATGCGGATTTCCTGCCGGCGAATGTCCACAACGCGCTGCTGACCTGCGAAATCGGGGTGGTCTCCACGGTGCCGGGGTGGGCCAACTGTGACGTCAACGTCGACGTGGTGCTCAGGCCCCACGAAGTTGCACTCGCCCATGATCCGGCCGCAACGGCACGGGTCATCTCCCAGGAGTACCGCGGCGCCTTTGTGCTGCACTACATCCGTCTGGCCTCCGGCCGCACCCTGCGATCCTGGCAGCCGCATCACATCCGCTACGCGCCCGGCACCCCGGTCAATGTGACCGTCGCGGCCGGAACATCCCCGACGCTGCTGGTCGATGACCGCGCCGTCACCGAGCCGCCTGTCGGCACCGCCGGCCGCCCCACCCAGCCGCCGGCGCCGTCCCCCATCACCGTACTGAGGTAATCCCGTGTCGATCATCACCACCAGCAGGCCGCTGGATGCCCCGCCCCGGTCCGTCGGTTTTGCCGCAACGCTGGCGCGCTTCAACGATGCCCCGGCCATCGTCACGGAGACCGAAACGATCAGTTACCGGCAACTGGCCCAGCGCGTGGAAGCGGTCGCGGACCGTCTTGGCACCGAACGGCGGCTGGTCCTGCTGAGCGCAACCAACGACGTCGACTGCCTCGTCGCGTACCTGGCAGCGCTGTCCGGCGGCCACCCGGTGATCCTGGTGCCGGGAGACAAACCGTCCGCACCGGAAGCGATCCGGGCCGCGTTTGACCCCGACGTCATTCTGGCGGCGGGGGACGGCAACGGGCGGCCGCACATCCGGGAGATCCGTCCGATCAGTGCGCATGACCTGCATCCCGATCTCGCCCTCCTCCTGAGCACCTCCGGCTCGACGGGCTCACCGAAGCTGGTGCGGCTCTCTCACCGGAACCTGGAAGCGAACGCGGCGTCCATCGCCGAATACCTGCGGATCTCGCCGCAGGACCGGGCGGTCACCACGCTGCCGCTGTCCTACTGTTACGGATTGTCCGTTCTCAACAGCCACCTGCTCACCGGGGCGTCGGTGGTACTCACCGACCTGTCCGTGGTGGACCCCTGCTTCTGGGAGCTGTTCCGCAGCACGGAAGCCACCACCTTCGCCGCCGTGCCCTACACCTTCGACCTGCTCGAGCGCGTGGGTTTTGCGGACATGGAACTGCCGCACCTGCGCTACGTGACGCAGGCGGGCGGTCGGCTGGCACCGGAACAGGTGCGGCGGTACGCCGAACTCGGCCGCAGGCGCGGCTGGGACCTGTTCGTCATGTACGGCCAGACGGAGGCCACCGCGCGGATGGCCTACCTGCCGCCGGGCCTGGCCGCCGAGCAACCCGCCCGGATCGGCGTTCCCGTCCCGGGCGGGGCCTTCCGGATCGACCCGGTGGACGGGCTCGACGACGGCGAACTCGTCTACACCGGTCCCAACGTCATGCTGGGGTACGCGGAGAAGCCGGAGGACCTCGGCTCCGGCCGCACCGTCCATGAGCTGCGGACCGGCGACCTGGCACGCCGCCATGCCGACGGCCTGTACGAGGTGGTGGGGCGGCGCAGCCGGTTCATCAAGATCGCAGGACTACGCGTGGACCTCGGCCGCGTGGAGCAGATTCTGGCGGACCTCGGTGTGCAGGCGGTGTGCGCCGGCACGGACGAGCGGCTGGTCATCGCCGTCCAGGGCGCCCATGATCCCGGCCTGCTCAGGAAGATGCTGGCTCCGGACCTGGGGGTTCCCCGCGGGGCACTGCACATGTATGCCGTGGACCAGATCCCGCGGCTCAGCAACGGCAAACCGGATTACCAGGCAGTGCTGGCCCTTGCGGAGCCTGCCCCCGTTCCGCAGGAGACCGGCGGCCGGGCCGAAGGGCCGCAGGACGTCCGCACCATCCTGGCCGAACAGCTGGAGATCCCGGCGGTCGACGACGACAGCACCTTTGTTTCCCTCGGCGGCGACTCGCTGTCCTACGTGGCCACCTCGGTGCGCCTCGAGAAAGCCCTGGGCGCGCTCCCGGCCGACTGGCACCTCCGATCCGTCGCCGAACTCGAAGCAGGCGCTTCCGTGCGACGTCGGCGACGGCGGTTTGTTGCGCCCGTCGAAACGAGCATTGTGCTCCGCGCCGTGGCGATCATCCTGATCATCAGCACCCACATCGGCCTGTTTCACTGGGAAGGGACCGCGCACGTCCTGATGGCGGCAGCCGGCTACAACTTTGCGCGCTTCCAGCTGCAGGGGGAACGGGTACAGCGGCTACGGCGCCAGATGACCAGCATCGGCCGCATTGTTCTGCCGAGTATGGCGCTGATCGCGGTGGGCTACGTCATCACCGACCACTACAGCATTGCCAATATCTTCCTGCTGAACGCCATCCTCGGCCCCCAGGAAGTCACTCCGGAATGGCATTTCTGGTTTGTTGAGGTCCTGGTCTATCTCCTGGTCTGCGCGGTCGCGTTGCTGGCGATTCCGCAGCTTTCGCAGCTGGAGCGGCGGTTCCCCTTCGGATTCCCGCTGGGCCTTGCCGCCCTCGGGCTCCTGACCCGTTTCAACATCGTTGACCTCGACCTCCCGAATACGGCCCCCGCGCTCTGGCTCTTTGCCCTCGGCTGGGCAGTTGCGCAGGCTAGGACCGCAGCCCACCGCCTACTGATCACCGTCGTCGTGCTGGCCTGCGTCCCCGGCTTCTTCTTCGGCGACCTGCTGCGCGAAATAACGCTCCTGACCGGGATGCTGCTGCTGGTGTGGCTGCGCACCCTGCCCGTACCGCGCGGACTGCAGCGGATCACAGCGGTGCTGGCCGGCGCATCCCTGTATATCTACCTCACGCACTGGCTGGTCTTCCCCCATCTGGAAAGCATGCACCCCGGGGTGGCTGTGGCAGCTTCCCTCGTTGCCGGAGTGCTGTACTGGGCGATGGTCATGCGCGTGCCGGGCCTGTTCCGTCGCTGCACCGCGTGGCAGCGCCGGGAGGCGGTACTCGCGCTCGACAGTGCCGGGCACCGTCAGGGACCGGTTCGATAGGGTGGAAGCATGCTGAACACGCCCTGGGACACGGGATCACCGCTCTACCGCAGGCTCGTTATTACGGCGCTGATCCTCACCGGCGTGGGTATCGCGCTCGCGGTCACCGGTGCCATGCTCCAGACGGACCCGCTCGTTTTCGCCGCCCTGCCCATCATCATCGCCGGCATGGCCGCGCACCTTGCGGGCCTTGTGGTCCGCGGTCGGGATGCGCGCCGCCGTTCCCATCCGACGCAGCGCTGAGAGCCGGTTCCGCGACGCTGAGCGGCGCCCCGTATTCGACGGCCGGGTGCCCAAGCCTCCCCTGAGCCGCTACCCGTGTCTGCCAGCCGGGCACCCAGGCCGACCGCCGGGTAACAGGGCAAACCGCTAGGGTTGTAACAGCGTGTCAGCGGCGGACCGGTCATTCGGCGCCCAACAAGAAGGAGTTCCATGACGATCAATCCCGACCTCCAGGGGCGCAGCTATCCCGCCACCGCGGTCTATACCGTTGGACGCGAGAAAATCCGCGAGTTCGCGCATGCTGTGAAGGCCACGCACCCGGCACACTTCGATGCCGAAGCGGCAGCAGCGCTGGGCCACCGTGACGTTGTGGCGCCTCCCACCTTTGCGATCATCGTCGCGCAGCAGGCTGATGCGCAGCTGATCAATGACCCGGAAGCTGGCATCGATTTCACGCGCGTGGTTCACGCCGACCAGCGGTTCACCCATCACCGGCCCATCGTCGCGGGGGACGAA
Organism: Arthrobacter sp. 35/47; assembly: GCF_000520475.1. NCBI lineage: Bacteria > Bacillati > Actinomycetota > Actinomycetes > Micrococcales > Micrococcaceae > Arthrobacter > Arthrobacter sp. 35/47. The sequence goes on along the minus strand of NZ_KI914617.1, from coordinate 79,898 downwards.
CTGGTGGCTGAGCTGCACGTGGACCAGGTCCGCGCGATGGGCGGGGGAGCCATGATTACCACCCGCGCCGAGATTTCCACAGTGGAGGGCGAGAAGACAGCAACAACGACGTCGTCCATCCTGGTACGCGGAGAGGATCAGTAGCCATGGCCATCACACTGACGGACCTTGAGGTAGGCCAGGAGATCGGCCGCTCGACGATCGAGGTTACCCGGTTGGACCTCGTGAAGTACGCAGGGGCATCCGGCGACTTCAACCCCATTCACTGGAACGAGTCCTTCGCCCGTGGAGTGGGTCTACCGGGCGTCATTGCGCACGGTATGTTCACCATGGGGTCGGCGGTCCAGGTGGTGACCGACTGGATCGGCGATCCGACCGCCGTCGTCGATTACCAGACCCGCTTCACCCGCCCGGTGGTCGTCGAGGACACCACTGCCCAGCCCGGGGTTCCCGGCGCAACCGTGGAAGTGACCGGTGTGGTCGGGGCGATTGATACGGACAACTCGACCGCCCGGATCGACCTGACGGTCTCCGCGGGCGGGCAGAAGGTTCTGGTCAAGGCCCAGGCAGTGGTGCGGATCTGGTGACCTCCCTGGCCGACTTCACCACGTCCGCCGTCGGTGGTCCCGCCCGCACACTTGTTGAGGCCCGCACCGAGGCTGAGCTGATCGAAGCGATCCGATCCGCTGACGCCGCAGGCGAACCGCTCCTGCTGCTCGGCGGCGGTTCCAACCTGCTGGTGGCGGACAGCGGCTTCGCCGGTACGGTGATCCGGATTGCCACCACCGGATTCACAGTGAACGACGACGACGCCACCTGCGGAGGCGTGATGGTCACCGCTCAGGCGGGCCAGCCCTGGGACGAGCTCGTCGAACACACCGTGCGCCACGCGTATTCGGGCCTTGAGGCATTGTCGGGGATTCCTGGTTCCACCGGCGCGGTCCCGGTGCAGAACGTGGGCGCGTATGGGGCGGAAGTGTCACAGACCATTGCGATGGTCCGCACCTATGACCGCCAGACGCAGTCCATCCGGTCGCTGGCCAACGCGGACCTGAAGTTCGGCTACCGCGATTCCCTGCTTAAGCGCACCACTGATGCCGGCTCGCCCCGCTTTGTGGTGCTCACGGTGCAGTTCCAGCTGGGGCTCGGCCGGATGAGCGCGCCGGTGCGGTACGCGGAGCTGGCCCGTGAACTCGGCGTTGCAGTCGGGGAGCGGGCGTACGCCACCGATGTGCGCCGCGCCGTCCTGAAGCTGCGCGCGGCCAAGGGTATGGTTCTCGATTCAGCCGACCGCGACACCTACAGCACCGGGTCATTCTTCACCAATCCGGTGGTGGACGCGGCGGACGCTGCGTCCCTGCCCGAGGGAGCCCCGCGCTATCCAATGCCCGGAAGCGCCGTAAAGCTCAGCGCGGCCTGGCTCATTGAGCAGGCAGGGTTCGGCAAGGGATTCGGTCTTGCTGCCGACGCCGGCTTCCAGGCCGCGGGCGGCCGTGCCTCGCTGTCCACGAAGCACACGCTGGCCGTCACCAACCGGGGCGGTGCTTCGGCCGAGGACCTGTTGAGCATCGCGCGGCTGGTAGCGGACGGCGTGGAAGAGCGCTTCGGCATCCGGCTGCATCCGGAACCGCTCCTGATCGGTTGCTCACTGAACTGAACGCCCGCATCCTCGGCTCGCGCTTAGCAGGTGCGCAGATCTGAGACCGCGGATCAGGCAGTGATCGGTGCGAACGCGAATGAGTCCACGCCCAGCCAGGGCCAGCGTGATCGCTGCATGGCCCGCTCGCGCTGAACCGGGTGCGCACGGCCCATGCCAGCCTCGGACCGGCCAACTCGCCTTCACGTGGTTGCCCGCCGCCGTGCCTTTTCAGCCGCAGCGCGGGTCTGCATCACTGCGTGGCGGTGCCACCGGCTGTCCACGAGCTCACGGCTGCACAGCCACTGCACCAGCCGTGAAACCAGACTGATCTGTGCGAGCCGGTCATGGAAATCCGGCAGGAGCCAGGGCGGGCTCAGGAAACGGGGGAGTGCGTAGACAAGCTGTTCGGCACCCAGAAGGCGCTCGAAGGCGCCCTCCGGCTCGAACTGGCGCTCCAGAGCGAGTAGCGCTCCAACGTCCGCGCTGACGGTGGAGTCCCCATCCTGCTCAAGGAAGCACCGCAGATGGGCAAGTACCCGCCCGTACCGCTCAACCGTGGCAGGGTGTCTGCCCGCAGCGCTTGCCGAGAAATACCGCTCCAGGACCTGTTCTACCGGAATCTGATTCATGCAGCAGAGTCTGCCCTGCGCCACCGACATTTTTCTAGTACACAGATTCGAAAGTCGGGCTGGGGGTCTTTCTGGGAGACGCCCGGAGCCGGCCCTTACAGGTTGCCGGTCGCGATGAGCAGCATGCGGCGCAGCGGCTCGGCAGCGCCCCACAGCAGCTGATCTCCCACTGTGAACGCGCTGATGTACTCCGGGCCCATCTCGAGCTTCCGGATGCGGCCGACCGGGATTTCCAGCGTTCCGCTGGCAGCCACCGGCGTGAGGCCCTGAAGGGTGGCTTCCTTGGTGTTGGGTACCACCGTTGCCCACTGGTTGTCCTGGTCGATCAGGTTCTCGATTTCAGCGACGGAGAGGTCCTCGGTGAGCTTCAGGGTGAGCGCCTGGGAGTGCGAGCGCATCGCCCCGATCCGCACGCACAACCCGTCGAACGGGATCCGGGTACCCTCGGTGTCCTTGCCGAGGATCTTGTTGGTTTCGGCGCCGGCCTTCCACTCTTCCTTCGACTGCCCGTTGCCGAGGTCTGCGTCGATCCAGGGAATCACTGATCCGGCCAGCGGCACCCCGAACTGGGAGGCGTCCATGGCGGGGTTTTTCTGCTGGGCCAGTACGGCGCGGTCGATGTCGAGGATGGCCGATGCCGGGTCCGCGAGATTTCCGGCGACAACGCCGTGAATGGAACCGAACTGGTTCAACAGTTCACGCATGTGGCGGGCTCCGCCGCCGGAAGCCGCCTGGTAGGTCATCGAGGTGCCCCACTCGACGAGGCCGTTCCGGAACAGACCGCCGAGACCCATCAGCATGCAGGAGACGGTGCAGTTCCCGCCGATGAAGTCCCGTACGCCGCGGGACAGGCCGGCGTCGATGACGTCACGGTTCACCGGGTCCAGCACAATGATGGAGCTTTCCTCCATGCGCAGGGTGGATGCAGCGTCGATCCACAGTCCGTCCCACCCGGCGTCGCGCAGCTTGGGGTACACCTCGGAGGTGTACCCGCCGCCCTGGGCGGTGACGATGATCGGCAGCTTGGCGAGGGTCTCGACGTCGTACGCGTCCTGCAGCGGGCCGGCGCCTTCCGCGAACGCCGGAGCGGTTCCACCGGCGTTGGAGGTCGAGAAGAAGACCGGGTCGATGAGGCGGAAGTCGCCCTCGTCCTGCATGCGCTGCATCAGGACCGAGCCGACCATTCCGCGCCAGCCGACGAGCCCGACTGAGGGCACGGACGAGGGCAGGTGCGCAGCGGTTGTCATGCTTCCAGTTTAGGGGAGCGGGGCAAACTGCCCACCTCGGTTACATCCTCAGCGAAACTTCCGCCTCAGCCTGGGGAACCGCAGCCGGGTCAGGGTCCAGCGGGAACGACGGCGTGGAGCTCAGTTGGCGGGGCATGCCAGGATCCAGCGACGGGAACGGCGTGGAGCTCAGTAGGCGGGGCGCGGAAGCCCGCGTTCTTCGCGCAGTTTGTGCGCGCGCCACTCACGGATGAGGTTCCGCACTGCGTACACCTCGAGCAGGGCCAGGAGCGCCGGGACAATCAGGAACCAGCCGGACTCCGGATCGCCCTCCACGAACAATCCGTGAAGCGGCAAATAAAGGAAGACGCCGATCACAGCCCCGATGGCGAGCACGTACACCAGATGCCCCCAGCGCGTGTTGATGCGCGGACCCAGGCCGAGCCGGCCCACACCGTACTCTTCGGGCGTGTAACTGACGAGTTCCCCGGTGACCGCCCGCATCAGCACGCGCTTCTCACCGGTCCGCCGGATCTGCGCCTCATGTGCCGCCGTCGTTTCGGCGTCACGGGCTTCCCGCTCCGCGTTGTACACCATGGATCAGTCCTGCCGGAGTGTGCGGAGCCGGGCCAGGACGTCCTCGTCGGAAAGCCCCTGTTCGGATTCCACCGAATCGGCTCCGGGGAGCCGGCTCCCCACCGTCCAGGCGCCTGATTCGACCTTGATGAGAAGTTCGCCGGCGTCGGGCGTCTCGCGGTTCCGGACAATGGCACCGCCGTCGGGGTGCTCGGCGCAGTGCGACCGAACGATGAAGAAGTTCGCCTCGGCGCCGGTGATATCGGGCCGCTTGGCCATCGCGAACCAGGTGAGGTGGCTGCGCGGCTGCATCAGGATGTCATAGTCGTCCGACTCGATCGAGAGCACGCTGTCGGAGTAGTCCGGCGCAACGAGGCTGATCTCGATCCGGCGGTGCGCCGTCGTCAGTGCGCGGGTGACCGCGGCTACCGGCCCGGCGACCGAGAGCACCCCGTCCGGCTCGGCGAACGCCAGCCCACGCGCCACCAGTGAGGAGCCTCCCGCAGCAACCAGGCGCGTGTCTCCGATTTCGTCGGCAACCCGGAGCGCCGCGGCGCTCTGCGTGGCCGCGGGACCCGGAGCAAGGTTCAGCAGGGCAGCCACCTCGGCGAATCCGAATCCGATGGCGTCCGGATAGGGAGTGTCGGCCTGCCCGGGTTTGGACACGGTCTCGGTCATCGTGCTGCTCCTTGTGAAATTGACGTCCTAGAAACCAAAGAAATCGCCCACCGCATCGGCGCCGTCGGCAATGGCGCCGCCAACATCGCCGGCGGTGTCGGCGATGGCGCCGCCTACTGCGTTGACGGCATCCTGTACCACCGGAACGTTGTCATAGATGGCGAGGGCACCGCTGGCGACCATAGCCACCGTACCGACCGGCGGCGGCGCAAACGAGGCGATCCCGAGGGCGGTCTTCACGCCTGAGTAGGCGGCCGCGCCCTTGTCTCCCTCGTTCCAGTGGACCACCGTGTCATACAGGTCAAGACCGGTGCCCACCACTCCGAGTCCCTTGCCCAGCCCATCGAAGGCCGCGAACGCACGCGAGCCTTCCGTGAGGTTGAGGGCGGTGTGCCAGTTGCCGTCAAACAGGTCGCTGGAGGTGTTGAAGAACCCGCTGAGCATGTTGGAGCTGCGGAGCCCTGTCCAGGCCGTGGGGTCCAGGAACCCGCCGCGCAGTGCAGGAGTCAGCATGGCCCCGATGTCGAACAGGCCTGCACGGATATTGGGGAAGGCCTTGATGAGCTGGTAGATGTCCCAGCCGTCGCGGAAGGGTGAGTCCGGTCCCAGGAGCCAGTCCGGTCCCGGAACGTTCCCATCCTCGCCCGGGGAGGGCGTTTGCCCGGGCCACCCCGCGGGAGTCATCCCCGGACCGCCGGGACCACCGGGACCCCCGGGCCCGTCAGCATCCGAGCTGGTGCGCTCCTGGTCGGCGGCCTGCTCCAGCAGTTCCGACTTTGCGCGGTCAAGGCTCGCCGAAGCGGACAGGATCTGCAGCCGGAGGACGGTATTCCACTGCTGGCGGGTGCGGTCGGCGTCGCTGCCCTTCCAGAACCCGGGATTGTTGATCACGGCCGACACACCGGCTGAAATGTCCAGCAGTGACTGCGCCCCCGTGCCGCAGTGCTGCGCCAGTGAGCGCAGCTGATCCGGGTTGGCCCCCAGCGTCCCAGTCATTGTTCCCCGCGTCTTTCCCCGAATACGATCCCTGTGGTACCTGAGGCTACCCGGCGGAAGGCGCATCCCGCGATGGGGAGGGCTGCCCATGAGCGGGGTCCTGGATCCACAGGCCGATGCGGAACCGCGTGCCGTTGCCGGACGTGGTCCAGCCTCCGGACGGATCGGTTCCCGCGAGGGCCCAGGCGCTTCCCAGAGCGGGCGCGTAGGTGTCGCCCTGCTCGGTGGAATCGATCACCGTGACCAGCGCAGCGTGGGCGTGCGGTGCCGCCTCCGAGTAAATCTGGCCGCCGCCGATGACCCAGATCTCCTCAGCGCCCTCGCTTCGGCGCGCTTCACTGAGGGCGTCCTCAAACGAGCCGACGACGACGGCCCCCGGGAACTCTGCGCTGTCCCTGTGCTGCCTGCTCACCACGATGTTGGTACGGCCGGGGAGCGGGCGGTATTTCTCGGGGAAGGACTCCCAGGTGCGCCGGCCCATGATGACCGGATGTCCCTCAGTAGTCCGTTTGAAATGGGCGAGGTCTTCGGGCAGGTGCCACGGCATGGTGCCGTCCCTGCCGATGACGCCGTCCACGGTCTGTGCCCAGATCATGCCGACCAGCGGTGTTCCCACGGCTGCTGCCGGGCTCAGCGGTTCAGTCATACGGCGATCGGGGCCTTGATCGTAGGGTGGTGCCGGTAGTTTTCCACCGTGAAATCCTCGAACTCGTAGTCGAAGATGGTGGGCGGCTTCCGGTTGATCCGGAGCGTCGGGTACGGGTACGGCTCGCGGGACAGCTGCTCGGTGACCTGGTCCAGGTGGCTGTCGTAGATGTGGACGTCCCCGCCGGTCCAGATGAATTCGCCGGGTTCCAGCCCCACCTGCTGCGCCACCATGAGGGTGAGCAGCGCGTAGGAGGCGATGTTGAACGGCACACCCAGAAAGGTGTCCGCGGAGCGCTGATACAGCTGGCAGGAAAGCCTGCCGTCCGCGACGTAGAACTGGAAGAAGGCGTGGCAGGGCGGCAGCGCCATGTTCTCGATGTCGGCGACATTCCACGCGGACACGATGTGCCGCCGGGAATCGGGGTTGGTCCTGAGCCCCTCGATGAGCCGCTCGATCTGGTCGATGTGGCCGCCGTCGGGCGTGGGCCAGGAACGCCACTGCACGCCGTAGACGGGACCCAGCTCACCGGACTCGTCCGCCCATTCGTTCCAGATTTTGACCCCGCGTTCCTGGAGCCAGGAAACGTTCGAATCCCCGCGCAGGAACCAGAGCAGTTCCAGGGCCACAGACTTGAAGTGAACCCGCTTGGTGGTGATCAGCGGAAAGGACTCTGCCAGGTCAAACCTGAGCTGGCGTCCGAACACGCTGAGCGTGCCTGTGCCCGTGCGGTCGGACTTCGAGGTGCCGTTGGCCAGGACGTCGCGGAGCAGGTCTTCATACGGAGTGGGAACCGGGATAGTCACGACAATCAGTCTAGGACCTGTCGAGGCGTGCGCCCTGAATCAGTCATCGTAGGCGCGGAACTGCTCAACCGAGACAATTTTCCCGGACTTCCTGAGGCTCACCTGGCAGATGATCGCCTCGCCGGGAGAGAGATAAGGGTCCGACGCCGGGAGGAGACTGGCGAGGTGGAGCGGCATGTGCGTCCGGAGTGCGTCCAGGATCAGGGGCAGGACCGGCCGGTGGCTGCAGACTGCCACCGGGGCTCGCTTGTCGAACACTTTCTCGATGGTGGCCCGTGCCCGGCCCGGCTTACGGGCGGCGTCCCGCTCGGTGATGGCGTCAACGAGTTTGAGCTTCGCGTTTGAGCGCTTCACGTACGGCATCACGGTCTGAACGCAGCGGTCCCACGGGCTGCTGACAATGCGCTCGGGTGACCACGCCTGCAACAGACGGCTCACGGCGAGGGCCTGGCGGCGCCCGGATGCGGCGAGCGGGCGTTCGCCCTCAGCCCGGGTCCAGGAGGACCTCGGCTTGGCCTTGGCATGACGGACGACGATCAGCGGCCAGGTGTCCAGGTCATCCGTGGCGGAGGCTTCCACCAGCGCGGACAACGGCTCCCGGTCGGAGGGGTTGCTCAGCAGCTCGGCCGCTCGTTCGGGGGAACACCAGAGGAATGCGTCGACTTCCTTGCCGTCGGGTTTCGGCGTGAGGCCCTCCGCCTTCGCGGCCCAGTAGTGCACCACCTTCAGCCCGGACGCCACCGGATACTCGATGGACGGAAGCGGGATACCGAGCTTCGCAGTGAATCCGATCTCCTCCTGGACCTCCCGGACGGCACATTCCGGCGTGGTTTCACCGGCGTCGATCTTTCCCTTGGGCCAGGACCAGTCATCGTAACGGGGACGGTGGATGAGCAGGACCTCCAGGACGCCCTGCCGCTTGCGCCAGCACAGTGCTCCGGCAGCGACGACGGCGGCGCCGGACTTGCTCTGCTTCCTGTCGACCGCGGTGTCCGGCTGGACCATCACCGGCGGGCCGGCCGCAGACGGCTGCGCGACCGGGATGCCAGCAGCCAGGACTGCACATCACTCAGGGGGTTGCCGTCGTCGTCCTTGTGGTGGCGGATCCACTCGCCGTCACTGTCCAGGTGCCAGCTTGCCGTGCCGGCGTCAAGGTAGCGGTCCATGAGTGAGATCAGGTACGTGAGGTGTTCGGGAGAGGACAGCTGCACCAGCGCCTCCACCCTGCGGTCCAGGTTGCGGTGCATCATGTCCGCAGAACCGATGAACACGGCGGGATCGCCCGCGTTGGCGAAGGCGAACACGCGGGAGTGTTCAAGGAACCTGCCGAGGACGGAGCGGACGGTGATGTTCTCGCTGAGTCCGGGAACCCCCGGGCGCACCGAACAGATGCCGCGGACAATCACATCGACCCGCACACCGGCCTGCGAGGCACGGTACAGGGCGTCGATGAGCGCTTCATCCACGATCGAGTTCACCTTGATGATCACGCGCGCTTCCAGGCCGGCCTCGCTGTTCGCGATCTCCTGCTCGATGCGTTCGATCAGGCCCGAGCGCACGGACCGCGGCGCCACCAGCAGACGCTTGAATGTCGACTTGGGCGCGTACCCGGAGAGCTGGTTGAACAGGCGGGAGAGGTCCTCGCCCACCTCGTGGTTCGCGGTGAGCAGCCCCAGGTCCTCGTAGTAACGGGCGGTGCGGGGGTGGTAGTTTCCGGTGCCGATGTGGCAGTAGCGCCGCAGCCCGTCGATCTCCTGGCGCACCACAAGTGAGAGCTTGCAATGGGTTTTCAGCCCCACGATGCCGTAGACCACGTGAACGCCGGCCTGCTCCAGCTTCCGTGCCCAGGAAATGTTCGCCTGCTCGTCGAAGCGGGCCTTGATCTCCACGAGGGCCAGGACCTGCTTGCCGGCTTCCGCCGCGTCGATGAGGGCGTCCACGATGGGGGAGTCGCCGGAGGTCCGGTACAGGGTCTGCTTGATTGCCTGCACCTTGGGGTCCACGGCGGCCTGCTCGAGGAATGCCTGCACGGAGGTGGAGAACGAGTCATACGGGTGGTGCAGGAGGATGTCCCTGCGCCGCATGGCTGCGAAGACGTTGGCGGCCTTCGAGGTTTCACTCTCGTTGAGGTCGCGGCTGGTGTGCGCCACATGCTTGGGGTAGTGGAGGTCGCCGCGGTCAATCCCGGCGATGACGGCGAGTCCGCGCAGGTCCAGCGGCGCGGGCAGGTCATAGACCTCCGCATCCTCGACGCCGAGTTCCCGGGACAGCAGCGCCCGGATGCTGGGGTTGATGTCCGTGGTCACCTCGAGCCGGACGGGCGGGCCGAACCGGCGCCGGAGCAGCTCCTTTTCCAGCGCCTGCAGGAGGTTTTCGGCGTCGTCTTCCTCGACCTCGAGATCCTCGTTGCGGGTGACGCGGAAGGTGTGGTGCTCAAGAACTTCCATGCCGGGGAACAGCTGGTCCAGGTGGACCGCGATGACCTCCTCCAGCGGGATGAAACGGGCCGTCCGCCCGGCCACGTTCCCGGCTCGGGGTCCGTCCACGGAGATGAGGCGGGGCAGCTGGTCCGGCACCTTGACGCGTGCAAACAGCTCCTTGTCGCTGACCGGATTGCGGACGACGACGGCGAGGTTCAGTGAGAGCCCGGAAATGTAGGGGAAGGGGTGGGCCGGATCCACGGCGAGCGGGGTGAGGATCGGAAACACTTTTTCCGCGAACAGTTTGTTCAGTTCGGCCCGCGCCGCCTCGTCGAGCTGGTCCCACGTGGTGAGGTGGATGTTCTCAGCTGTCAGGGCCGGCCTGATCTGTTCCGAGAACACGGCGGCGTGGCGTCGCTGGAGGGCCAGCCCGTCGCTCATGATCGTCTCGAGCTGCTCGATGGGGCTCAGCCCGGCAGCGGAAGGCACGGCGAGCCCGGTGGCGATGCGGCGCTTCAGGCCTGCGACGCGCACCATGAAGAACTCGTCGAGGTTCGAGGCAAAGATCGAGAGGAAGTTCACCCGTTCCAGCAGGGCAAGGTCAGGGTCCTCGGCAAGGTCAAGGACGCGGGCGTTGAAGTGCAGCCAGCTCAGTTCGCGGTCAAGGAAACGGTCCGCGGTGATCTCGCCCGAAGGCAGGAGGCTCGGAGCGAACTCCGGGATGTCAATGCGGTCCTGGGTTGCCCGGGCGGGAGCCACTTCGGATGATCCATACCGTGCCGGGACCCGGGCGGCGGTTTCGGCTTCCATGGTGTCTCCTTTTGTGGTTTCGGTGCGGCACTCAACCCGGCCTGCGAGGCTGCGGCTGAGGCTCCTTCAACCTTACAAGTTGTCCGGCGTGTTGCCCGGTGCGTACATGACATCGACGTCCCAGCGGGTGAACCCGAGTGACCGGTAGAGCGCAACGGCGGCGGTGTTGTCAGCGTCGACGTACAGCATGATGGCCTGCAGCCCGAGGGAGTGCAGATGCTCGATCCCGGCAATGGTCAGCGCCTTGCCCAGGCCCATGCCCTGCGCAGCCGGGGTCACGCCCACCACATAAACCTCTCCGATGGCGGGGTGCTTGCCGCTGCGCGGATGCACCTTGGTCCAGTGGAAGCCAAGGAGCGCACCATCGGATTCCCGCACCGCGAGGATCAGGCCCGCGGGATCGAACCAGTCCTCCGCCATGCGCGCCTGCAGGTCCTCAAGCGTCATGGAGCCCTGCTCGGGGTGGTGCGCGAAGGCGGCGGCGTTCGCTTCAAGCCAGGCCTGCTCGTCCCGGCCCGGTTCAAAGGTGCGCAGCCGTACCCCGTCCGGCACAACGGCGTCGGGCACTGTTGCTTCCAGCGCTGCCCTGGTCTGCCGCATCCGCCACAGTTCCCGTACCGGCGTGAAGCCGGCCTTTCCGGCGAGTTCGACGGCGGCGGCATGGTTGCCGTGCGACCAGACCCGCAGCTCGGGAAGGTCGGCACCCTGCAGCGCGCGTACCAGGCTGGTCCCGACACCCTGGTTCCGGTAGGTGGGACGGACCACCAGCTCGAGGACGCCCGGCTGCCCCGGGCTGCGGGGGAGGCTGACGACGGCGACACCGGCCAGCTCCTCGCCGTCCTCGCGGGTGGCATCGCTGCGAGCGCCATCGTTGGGGGTGCCGTCGTTGGGGGCGCCGTGGGCGTGGGCCTCTTGGGTGGCGGCCTCGTTGTTGCTGCGGCGGTGGCCGTCACTGGCGTAGGTGGCGAAGACCAGGAGGGATTCCGGGTGGTGCTGAGAGGTGCGCAGATTGACGAGCGTCTGTTCCGACAGGGGCGGGTTACCGTCCGCGTCCTCCGCTGCGCGGGCGAGGGCCACGATGTCCCCCAGGACCTCGTCTCGCGGGGCTCCGTCGATGGTGAGAATGGGCCAGGTGGGTGCTTCAGCCGTCATGGCAGTAAGCCTAGTGCGCGAGGGCCCCGACGCGAGCGAAGCGAGTGTTGGGAGCGCACTGGGCGCTAGTGGGCGAGGGCCCCGACGCGAGCTGTTTTTGGCGACGCCCGGTAGGTGTTGTAGGCTTTTCAAGCGCTCGAAAGAGGGCAACCGGGGGGATGCGCCAGTGGGGCGCCCTCGATACGTTCGACCCGTATGTCCTCCACCAATACATTAGGCTCCCTTTCCGCAGCAGCGGGGAGGGAGCCTTTTTGCTATGCCCCGTGTGACGGCGTCTGAGCCCCGGCGGACGCGGATCCGTGCTGCGGGACTGACGGCCTCTAGGCCTGCTGGGTGACGGCGGAATCGTCCGGCTGGCGGCTCAGGGTGAACCTGTAGCCCACGTTGCGGACGGTCCCGATGAGCTGCTCATGGTCCGCTCCGAGCTTGGCGCGCAGCCGGCGGACGTGCACATCGACTGTCCGGGTTCCGCCGTAGTAGTCATAGCCCCAGACCTCGTGCAACAGCTGGTCGCGGGTGAAGACCCGGCCGGGATGCTGTGCAAGGTATTTCAGGAGCTCGAACTCCTTGTAGGTCAGGTTCATCGGTTCGCCGCCCACCCGGGCGGTGTAGCTGGCTTCATCGATGACGACGCCGGAGGCATGGATCTCGCTCGAAACTTCCTCCGCCGCGGTGTTGGCCCGTGCGATCACCAGACGCAGCCGCGCTTCCACCTCGGCCGGCCCCGCAGAGTCGAGGACGACGTCGTCTGCCAGCCAGTTCGCGGCAACAGCGGCCATTCCGCCTTCGGTGAGGACAAGCATCAGCGGTGCGCTGAGGCCGGTGGCGCGCAGCAGTTGCGTGAGGGAGCGGGCTCCGACCAGATCCTTGCGGGCATCAATGATGACCACGTCGCTGGGTTCGGTCTGAAGCAGGGCTGTCGGCTCCGCCGGGAGGATGTGCACCTTGTGGTTGAGCAGTTCAAGCGCGGGCAGGATCTCCACGGACGAGCCCGGGCTGTTTGTCAGCATCAGGATGTGCGGCATATGTCCTCCAGGGATTGGGACGCGCATCATCGGGCGGGGCGCAACGGTAACCGGGCGCCGCGGGCGGCGTGTGTTCCCGCAGACCGGCAGCGGATTCCATCCAGTATACCGGTGTGACCGCCGGCACTGTCGTAACATGGCGCCGCAGCATGCCTGCGCCGCAGCAGCGGCCCGAAGAATCGGCCGGGCCGTGCACGGACCGTTTTCGACGCCCCGCGCACGGGTAGGGCAGTATTGCAGGGGTGAGGAACTTGATGGCGGCACTGGTCGCGGTGGCCGCGCTGGCCGCCATCGTGGGTGCGTCCTACCTGTCCCTGCCGGCGACCGCCGCCGTCGTCGTTGTCCTGGTCCTCGCTGCGGCCATCGGGTGGCCCTACGTCCTCGGAGTTCCGGCGCGCAAGAGTCAGTCGACGGCCATCGCGCTCAGCGCGCTCGCGGCATGCGCTGCCGCCTACGTGTCGCCGTCGGGGGCTGCGCTCACCTGGCTTCCCGTGGCGGTTGCGCTCGGTCTTGGTGCGGTTTTCCTCATCCAGCTCCTGCGCGGTACCGGACAGAGCTTCCGCCTCGAATCAACGCTGGGCACCAGTTCCGGCGTCCTGCTGACGGCGCTCGGTGCCGGCTGGATCGCCGCCGAGAACCTCAGCGTGAACGCCGGCACCTCCGGCGTCACGCTGGTAACCGGCATCAGCGTCCTGGCCGCGCTCCTCGTTGCTCTCCTGCCCTGGCCGGACCGTATGGTCGCCCCGATCGGCGTCCTGTTTGCCGCGCTCGCCGGACCGCTGTGCGCGCTCGTCTTCACCGACGTCGAGGAGCTGCCCGCAGCCGTCATCGGCGCGGTATGCGGCGCCGTCATCATGGCTGCCCGCCGCCTGGTGATCAGCCGCGATACTCCGCTCAGCGCACCGGCGCTGATCGCTGTCGGAGCGGCTCCGATCCTCGGGCTCGGCTCGCTCGTCTACTTCCTGGAGAGGCTCCTGCTGAGCTGAAAGCGACCCGCTGACCCTGAAGTCACGGTGGCGTAACCGTCGGAATCACGGCGTTAGGATGGAACCATGTCAATTCTTGCGCTGGAAATCTTCTTCATCTCGCTGCTGGTGATCGCCGGGTTGGGCATGGCCGGTTTCGCGGCACTCGTCATCGCGCGCCTGTACAAGGGCCAGAAGTAGCGTCCGCTGACCCATGTCCTTTGAGATCCCCACGGACCTGACTCCCGAGCTGGTTCCGCTGTCCTGGCTGCTGGGCACCTGGGAGGGTACCGGCAGGTTGGGCGAGGGCACCGCGGATTCCGAGCACTTCTTCCAGCGGGCCACCTTCACCCAGCACGGACTCCCCTACGTGCAGTACACCGCGGAGAGCTGGCTGACCGATGAAGAGGGCAATACCCTCCGGCCGTTGTCGGTTGAGACCGGATTCTGGGCGCTGGACCGCAAACTGAACGACGCCGACGTCGGCCCCGGTCTTTCCCCCGCGGACATAGTGCCTGCGCTCAAGAGCGCCGACGAGGTGGAACAGTTCCGCAATGAGGCGGGCGGGTTCAACATCACGGCCACCATCGTCCACCCGGGCGGCATCGCGGAACTGTACTACGGCAGTATCAAGGGCCCGCAGATCCAGCTCACCACGGACCTCGTGATGCGCGGCCAGCACTCCAAGGAGTATTCGGCAGCCACCCGGCTGTTCGGGCTGGTGAACGGCGACCTCTACTGGCGCTGGGACATCGCGGCGGAGGGCAGCTCGCTGGAAGCCCATGCTTCCGCGATCCTCGCCAAGGTCTCCTGAACCGCACCGGTGTGGAATAGAAACGCACCGGGGCGGAATACCCGTCACCAACAGGAACGTTGCTAACCGTATGAGCTACACAAGCCCCCTGCTTTCCCTATCCGGCGCCGTTGCTGCCGGCGCACCCGATGAAGGCGTGGCGGCACACTACGGTGATCCGCTGCGTGAACAGCGCGCCCTCGCGCGCGGGGAGGCCGTCGTCGACCTGTCGCACCGCGGCGTGGTAACAGTGTCCGGTCCCGACCGGCTGACGTGGCTCAACACCATTTCCTCCCAACTGCTGCTTGACCTGGCTCCGGGGGAGTCCACCGAGACCCTGCTGCTCACGGTGCAGGGCCGGATCGAGTACAGCCCCAGGGTGGTCGACGACGGCGCCACCACCTGGCTGCTGACGGAGAGTTGGGAAGCCGGTCCGCTTGCGCAGTGGCTGGACCGCATGAAGTTCATGCTGCGCGTGGAGATAGCGGACGTCACCGCGGACTGGGCAACGGTCGGTTCGGTGAAGCCGGTCGAGCGGTTGACCGGAAACCTCACCTGGACCGATGCCTGGCCGCACGTGCGTACCGGCGGCTACTCCTACAGCGTTGTTCCGGAAGCCTCCCACCCCGGCACTGACCGGCCCTGGCACGAGTACCTGGTTCCCCGGGCGGATCTTCCGGCAGCAGTCGAGGGTCTCAAGCTCGCGGGAATGATGGCAGCGGAAGCGCTGCGCATTGCCGCCTGGCGTCCGCGTCTCGGCGTCGAGACGGATGAACGCACCATCCCGCACGAGCTGGACCTTCTGCGCACCGCCGTCCACCTCACGAAGGGCTGTTACAAGGGGCAGGAAACCATCGCGCGTGTCCACAACCTGGGTCATCCGCCACGGCGGCTGGTCTTCCTGCAGCTCGACGGCAGCCAGCACACCCTCCCGGAACGCGGCAGCGCCGTCGTCGTCGGTGGACGGACTGTCGGCACACTGACCTCGGTGGGCCAGCACTACGAGATGGGAGCGGTGGGGCTCGCCGTCATCAAGCGCAGCGTGGACCCTGACGCCGCCCTCGACGTGGTCGACGGCGACGAGCACTACGCCGCCGCACAGGAACTGATCGTCGCCACGGACGCCGGCCAGGTTGTCGGCCGTCCCACCGGACTGCTGAAGGGCGGGCGGGCATGACCGGACAGGAGACCCCGGATACATCGGCCGATGCCGCAATAGCGCTGGCGCACCGTCTGCTGGACGCGGCAAGGGAGGGCGACGGCGCCACGCTTGGCCGGTATCTGGACGCCGGCGTGCCGGCAACCCTGACCAATGCGGCGGGCGACAGCCTTGTGATGCTCGCTGCCTACAACGGGCACGCGTCCGTGGTGGCTGACCTGCTTGCCCGGGGAGCTGACCCCGAAGCCGCGAACGACCGCGGCCAGACCCCGCTGGCAGGGGCAGTCTTCAAGGGATACACGGACGTCGTGAAGGTACTGCTGGATGCCGGCGCTGACCCTGACGCCGGTACACCCTCGGCGCGGGACGCCGCGGGAATGTTCGGGCGGCCGGAAATGCTGGAGCTTTTCGCCTAGCCTGACTCACTGCCGGGACGTTCCAGCGCCACCGAGGTCTGGGTGCCCGCGTAGACAAAGCCCGCCCTGAGCGCTGTCCGCTGCGAGGCAGGATGGTCCGTCCGGGCGCGCCACTGCGGAATGAGACCGGAAGCCATCGATTCCTCCACCGCGACCGCTGCCGCATAGGAACCCAGGCCCCGCCGTCGTTCATCAGGGGCCGTCAGAACGCCGAGCTGCGCCAGGATTCCTTCCGTGATGGCATAACCGGCACCGGCGAGCGGGAGCGGAGGTTCGGTGGCCTCATCGACGAGGACGCATTGGTGTTCCAGGGTGCTCAACCCCACTTCGGCGACATCATCCGGCGGGCAGAGCCGCTCCAGGGCCAGCGCATGTTCGGGTTCGCTGCTCACCGGCGGTCCATCCTCCGCGAAGGAGGGCAGCGCGTCGCAGAAGTACAGGTTCGCTTCATTCAGCCCCCGCCCGCCGTACGGGCGGCTCAGCGCCAGCAGGGTTGCCTGGCGGGAGAGCTCGACGCCGGTCAGCCCCTTCGCAGCGTCGATCGCCCAGGCCGGACCCACCAGCGCTTCCTGTCCAAAGAGGGAAATGAACGTGAGCACACTGTTGTCCTCGCGGCAAATACGGCCCCTGTTGCCGGCCATGGCGCCGTCGTCGAGCCCCAGCAGCCTCGACCAGGCGAGCTGGATGATCGAGACAGTGCCGGGCTCGAGCTTCATCTCGAAAGTCATGGGGCAACGTTATCCGCTGGAGGACACGCCCTCAGCCGAAGAGGATGGCCGCTTCGTCGTAGCGGTGCTGCGGGACCCGCTTCAGGTTGCCCAGCGCGGCCTCGAAGCCCACGTGTGCAATCTCCGTGCCGTGGAGGGAGACCATGGTGCCCCACAGCCCGTCGATGACGGAGTCGACGGCGGCCATGCCCAGCCGGGTAGCCAGCACCCGGTCAAAAGCGGACGGAACCCCGCCGCGCTGGATGTGGCCGAGGATGGTGGCGCGGGTTTCGATGCCGGTGCGGGCCTCGATCTCCGGCGCCAGCTGGTCGGCGATGCCGCCCAGGCGGGGCCGGCCGAAAGTGTCCAGTCCCCGCTCGGAGTGTGCCTGTTCCAGGTGGGACGGGACAAAGCCTTCAGCGACAACAACCAGGGGTGCGCGGCCGCGGTCCCGTGCCTCGGTCACCCATTCGCAGATCTGCTCGATGGAGGTCTGCTGCTCGGGGATGAGGATGGCGTGCGCACCTGAGGCCATGCCCGCGTGCAGTGCGATCCAGCCAACGTGACGGCCCATGACCTCGGCGACCATGCAGCGGGAGTGCGATTCACCGGTGGTCCGGAGCCGGTCGATGGCCTCGGTGGCGATCTGCACGGCCGTGTCGAAACCGAACGTGTAGTCGGTGGCGTCCAGGTCATTGTCAACGGTTTTCGGCACGCCGACAATCTTCAGGCCGGCGTCGGTCAGGCGCTTCGCCGCCGCGAGCGTGCCTTCGCCGCCGATGGCGATCATTGCGTCGATGCCGAGCCTGTCGAGGTTGGCCTTGATCGCGTCGGGGCCGCCGTTGCCGTCAAACGGGTTGGTGCGGGACGTACCCAGGATGGTGCCGCCCTGCTTGGAAATTCCCCGGACCGCATGGCGGGGCAGATCGATGATGTCGCCGTCGACGACTCCTCGCCACCCGTCACGGAACCCCACGAACTCGAGGTTGTCGGTCTTGATGCCCTTCAGCACTGCTCCGCGGATCACCGCGTTGAGCCCGGGGCAGTCGCCTCCGCTGGTGAGGATTCCGATCTTCATCTAAGGAGTTTTCCAATCAATCGTGGACGGGTGATTTGGCCAGGCGCCTCCTTGAGCCCCGTATGATTCTAGACACACTGAACCGCCGCGGCGGTTTGTGAAGCCTCCGCGGCGGAACCGGTGCCGGCCGGGTCAGCGGTTCGAGATGAGGTTCTCCAGCGCGATTGTTCCGTCGGTCTTCGGGAGCAGCAGCCAGAACACCACGTACAGCGGGGGCCCGATAACGGGCAGCAGGAAGCTGAGCAGTATCCCGATCCGCACCAGGCCGACGGACCACCCGAATTTCAGGGCGATTCCGGAGGCGATCCCGCCGAACCACCCTCCGGGTGCGCGCTTGATGGGGGAAGAGCGGAGTGCGTTGAAGAAGGGTTCCATTGGTCCATGCTTTCGTATTCGGTGGGGGATGTCACGGGAACGGAGGTTCCGCTCAGGGACGGCGGTTCATCGAGAGGATTCCGCCGACGATGAGGGCGGCACCGGTGCCGATCAGCAGCACCATGAAGACCAGCACAGGGTCCAGCACCAGTCCGGTCAGCTCGCCCGCCAGGACAAGCAGGCCAATCACCATGGCGAGGCCTCCCCAGATGATGGTGCCTGCACGGGGGCGGGCGTCGTCGTCGTTCCGGTTCGGATGGAGGGTGCTCATGGTTACTGCCCGCTTTCGGTGTCGAGGAGCGCGTCTTCGGTGGTGGCGATGGTGATGTGGCTGGCCACGCCGCGTACGTCGAGGATGATGCGGGGACCCTCCGCATCCTCGTTCAGGTGAAGGGTGCGCGGTTGCCAGACGCCGCCGATGCTGGTGGTGTCCGCGGCGCTCACAAGGTCGGTGGAGCTCAGTGCCAGGCGCGAGCGGACATCCACCGGCACGTCGTCCGGGACCAGGATGTTGACGTTCCCGGCCGCTGCGCTGACCGGGATGACCATGTCCCTGCTGAGATCCGTCAGCCCGGTGAGGTCAACCCGGCCCTGGCCGGCGAAGACGGTGTAACCCTCAGGAGATGGGCTGGCCGCGGTCATCGACCACCGGCCCTGGTCCGCGAGAACCCAGTTGCCTGTGGGCGGGGATGCGGATGAGAGCATGGTCGCCGCGATCGCGACGGCGGCCAGGAATCCCAGAGCGCCGGAGCTTCGCCCGCGGATGCCCAGAAGGACAATTCCGAGACCGAGGACGACGACGCCGGTCGCCAGCGCAACGGGGATGACGCTGCCGCCGAGGGTGAGCACCCCGACATAGTCCAGCACCAGTACCAGCGCCGCCAGGAGCAGGGCGCCGCCGAGGAAGATGGCGATGTCCGATCCTGCGGATCGCGGTATTGCCGGTTTGGGGTTCACTGGCGGGAGAACGGGACCGGTGTACGGCCGGGTCGGGTAGGTCACGGGTGGAAAAGCGTCCGTGGGTGCGGTGCCGCCGGAAGCGCTGCCGCCGGAAGGGTCGCTGGTGGGAGGGGCGCCTGCAGTCGCGCTGCCGGTGGAGTAGGTATCCATCGGAAATGTGCCGGGAACGGCGTCGTTCCGGTTCCTGCTGGAGTTGGAGATCCAGTAGACAATGAACACCGCCACGCCGATCCAGAACAGGCTCCAGATGAATCCTCCGAAGCCGCCGGTATTGCCGAACATCGGTGTGTTGGGCCGCCAGAGGCCGAGGAGTGAAGCCACCAGGGCGCCGGTCATACCTGAGGTCCAGCTGCCGCGGGCCGCGGATTCGGCGTGGATGCGTCCGTCGGGCTCGGGGAGCAGCGCCCACGCCAGGCCATACACGAGCAGTCCGATTCCGCCGAAGATCGCAAGCACAACGAACAGACCGCGGACCAGGACCACGTCCAGGCCGGTCCGGGCGGAGATGCCGGTCGCAACGCCACCGATCCAGCGGTCCTGACCGCGGGTGATCCGCAGACTGCGGACCCAGCCGAAGAAGCCGGCGCCCGGGCCCGAGGGTCCGTCAGCGGAGGAAAGGTGCGGGGCGCCGTCGGCGTCATGGGGTGGAGGAGGAGGGTTCTCTTGCGGGTTCATATCCTCAATGATGGTTTCAGACCGCCGCGCCAACCATCGGGGCTGACCCTGAACCTCCCCTGAGCTATGGCGGGATTCCCCTGAAAACCGGTAACGGCAGGCCCTGACCGTGCTTGGATTGACCCATGAGACCCCCGCTGCTCCGCTCGAGTGATGCCCTGATCGCGGGCGTCTGTGCGGGCCTGGCCGTCCACCTCGGGATCTCACGGCGCGCTGCCCGGATCGGGATGGTGGCGCTGGCGCTGGTGGGGGGTGCCGGCGTCGTACTCTATGGCTGGCTGTGGCTGCTGGTTCCAACGGCGGAAGAACGACGCCGCGGCGCAGCGACTCCCGCCGGGCTCCGCCTCGGTGCGCCCGTCCTCGCAGGACCGACGCCGCGACCGGCCCTGGGTGCCGCAGGTAACCGTGAGGTGATGATCGGCGTCGGGCTCCTGGTGGTTGCGGCGGCATTCGTTGCCCAGCAGCTCGGCGTCAGTGTCCAGTGGGGCTGGCTGGTGCCGGTTGCGGCCGTAGCGCTGGGCGCGGTCCTGGCCTGGTCACAGCTCGACGAAGCCCGCCGGGCCCGGCTGATGGACCACGCGGGCGCCACCCGCGCCGAGGGCGTGGCCCGACTCGCTGCAGGCCTGGTGCTGGTCATGGTGGGGCTGCTCATTCTCGTGTCCGGCTCGCTGTCCTGGGAGTTCACCTGGCCGGTTCTCCTGGCCACCGCGGCAGTCCTGGGCGGAGTAGGCCTGGTGCTCGCGCCGTGGGGCGTGAAGTTCTGGAAGGACCTCGAAGCCGAGCGGGCCGCACGGGTCCGTGAAACCCAGCGCGCGGAATTCGCCGCCCACCTGCACGACTCGGTGCTGCAGACGCTCGCGCTGATCCAGAACCGCGCAGCCTCCGAACAGGACGTCGTCCGCCTCGCACGCGCCCAGGAACGCGAGCTGCGGCGATGGCTCTACGCCGATGCCGCGGAGCGCACCGGTAACCTCGCGGACCGCATCAAGGCGGTCGCAGCGGAAGTGGAGGAGGCCTACGGGCATCCCGTCGACGTCGTGTCCGTAGGAGACACACCGATGACACCGCGGCAGGATGCGCTGGTTCAGGCAACACGGGAAGCGATCTTCAATGCGGCCAAGCACGCCGGCGGGATCGTCTCCGTCTATCTTGAGGCAGGGGAGAGAGTGTCGCAGGTGTTTGTGCGGGACCGCGGACCCGGGTTCGACCTGGCGGCGGTGCCGGCAGACCGGCTGGGCATCCGCGAGTCCGTCATCAACCGGATGCAGCGCCACGGCGGCACTGCGCAGATCCGCAGCTCGCACGCGGGGACGGAAGTCCACCTGACCATGCCGGAAGAGGAAGCGGGAACTGTCCATGACTGAGCCGATCACCGTCGTCGTGGTGGATGACCACGCCATTTTCCGCTCCGGCCTCAGGGCCGATCTGGACGGCCGGGTCCGGGTGGTCGGCGAGGCCGCCACGGTCGAGGAGGCCATCGCCGTCATCCGCGAGCAACGGCCGCAGGTTGTCCTCCTTGACGTGCACCTGCCCGGCGGGCGGGGCGGCGGCGGTGCCGAGGTGATCGCCGGGTGCGCGGACACCCGCCAAACCACCCGCTTCCTCGCGCTCAGCGTCTCGGACTCGGCTGAAGACGTGGTGACCGTCATCCGGGCCGGTGCCCGCGGCTATGTCACCAAGACCATCACCGGCGCTGACATTTCCGACGCGGTGCTGCGCGTCGCCTCGGGTGACGCGGTGTTTTCTCCGCGGCTGGCCGGGTTTGTCCTTGACGCGTTCGGAACCGCGGCCGTTGCAGCGGCAGAGAGCGAGCTGGACCGGCTTTCAGCCCGGGAGCTCGAAGTGATGCGGCTGATCGCCCGCGGCTACTCCTACAAGGAGGTGGCGAAGGAGCTATTCATTTCCATCAAGACCGTCGAAACCCACGTCTCGGCCGTCCTGCGGAAGCTGCAGCTCTCCTCGCGGCATGAGCTCACCAGGTGGGCAGCGGAGCGTCGCCTGCTCTGACGTGCTTGGGCGACGGGTGCACGAACCGGCGGCCACCGCGACGGGAACCTACGCGCCGGCGGCCATCGCGATGCCCCGGTGTGGCTGGGCATCGCGGAGCGG
>NZ_KI914617.1:53579-57958 GCF_000520475.1 Arthrobacter sp. 35/47 | reverse complement strand
CGGAGCGGGCAGGGCCCGCGATGGCCGCCGGGGCGCCCCCGGTCAGCGCGCAGACCCGAGGAACTCCTGCAGCCGGCCTACGCCTTCCGCGAGGTCCTCATCGCCGAGTGCGTAGGAGAGGCGCAGGAACCCGCTCGGCCCGAACGCCTCACCGGGAACCACGGCAACCTCAACCTTGTCCAGGATCAGGGCAGCCAGCTCGGCCGATGTGGCCGGCCGCGCACCCGCGAGCTCCCTGCCCAGCAGCTCCCGCACATCCGCGTAGGCGTAGAAGGCGCCGTGGGGGGTGGGGCACTGGACCCCCTCGATGCGGTTCAACCCGGAAACCATCGCACGACGACGGCGGTCGAAGGACTTCTTCATCTCCTCTACCGCTGTGAGCGGCCCGGACACGGCGGCCAGGGCCGCCATCTGCGAAACATTCGCCACGTTGGAGGTGGCGTGGGACTGCAGGTTGGTGGCGGCCTTCACCACGTCTTTCGGGCCGATCATCCAGCCGACCCGCCATCCGGTCATCGCATAGGTCTTGGCAACGCCGTTGAGGACCACCACGCGGTCGCCCAGCGAGGGCGCCGCCGTCGCAATGGAAGTGAACGGGACGTCGTCGTACGTGAGGTGTTCATAGATCTCATCGGTGACCACCCACAGGCCGTGGCCGGCTGCCCAATCGCCGATCTCGCGAACCTGCTCCGGTGAGTACACGGCACCCGTGGGGTTCGACGGCGAGACGAAGAGGAGGATTTTTGTCCGAGCGGTTCGTGCGGCTTCCAACTGCTCGACGGTGGCGAGGTAGGCCTGCTCCGGGCCGGCGAAGACCTCCACCGGAACGCCGCCCGCCAGCCGGATTGCCTCCGGATAGGTGGTCCAGTAGGGGGTGGGAACCAGTACCTCGTCGCCCGGATCGAGCAGCGTGGCGAAGGATTCATACACGGCCTGCTTGCCGCCGTTCGTTACCAGCACCTGGGCGGCATCGACCTGGTAACCGGAATCGCGCAGTGTCTTCTCCGCAATCGCCTGCTTGAGCTCCGGGAGCCCACCGGCGGGGGAGTAACGGTGAAACCGGGGCTGCCGTGCGGCCTCGACGGCTGCGTCCACAATGTAACCGGGCGTGGGGAAGTCCGGTTCACCGGCGCCGAAACCGATGACCGGCCGGCCTGCCGCCTTGAGCGCCTTTGCCTTGGCATCGACGGCGAGCGTTGCGGATTCAGCGATGGCGGCAATTCGCTGGGACACGCGTCCGTTGGAGTGCTGGGACAGGGCGTCAGCGGCAGTCATGGTCTTCCCGTCAGTTGAGGTGAATCGAGTTGGTCCAGTGGGGTGTTTCTCCAGCTTAGGGCTTCACCCCTCAACTCAGCCCGCCGCGACGCGTCGGACCGGCACCGACGTCCCCGCAGAAACCCACCGGGCTGCCCGGTTCGACGTTGCGTCCCGGATTGCGTAGACTAGTTCCTCGGTGTTGAAGTCGCCATGATGGTCCATGCCTGCACTGCGGTATTTCACGGCAGCGCAGGGACATAGGATCGGCGGAAGCTTCACTCCAAAGGGTAGTGGCGCAATTGGTAGCGCAGCGGTCTCCAAAACCGCAGGTTGCAGGTTCGAGTCCTGTCTGCCCTGCGCATCACCGTCATGGAAAGCATGCGGCAGTGCGGCGTCGAACGCTCTATGAGTGATGGGTCAGTGCGGCCAGCTCAGGTACCTACAAGATTGGTGAGGTTGAAGGTGACCGATACGGCTGCGAGCAGCTCCAAGGGAAACCCCGCCGGCAAGCAGAACCCCAAGCGGGGATTTTTCGGCCGAATCATCCTTTTTGTACGGCAGGTCGTCGCTGAACTGCGCAAGGTGGTTGTACCCACCCGCAAGGAACTGATCCGGTTCACCATCACAGTCATGGTGTTCGTGATCATCATGATGCTCATCGTGACCGGGTTGGACTTCCTGTTCGGTACCGGCGCGGTGTGGCTCTTTGGCGGCGACAGCTAGTTTCTGTCCTCCAGGGGCAGTATCGAGCAAGCACAGCAATCCAGAAAGCAGGCAGCTAGGTGTCCGAGCAAGAACTCGAACGACAGATCACCACCGACGAGGAAGATCTGGGTACCGAGGATCAGGTAACGGCAACAGGCGCGGATGACGCACCTGTTGATGCCGCTGTGCCCGCGGACAGCGAGGATTCCACTGCCGGGGAAGCAGCGGATTCCACCGACGAGGCTGCCGAAGAGTCCCTGGACGGGGACGCGGACGGCACCACCGGCGAGGTTTCAGAAGAGGAACCTGCTGAGCCCGAGGTCGATCCCGTGGCCGAGTTCCAGGCAAAGCTGCGTCGCCAGGAGGGTGACTGGTACGTCATCCACTCCTACGCCGGCTATGAGAACCGGGTAAAGGCCAACCTGGAAACACGCATCCAGACCCTGGACATGGAAGATTACATCTTCGAGATCCAGGTGCCCATGGAAGAAGTCGTGGAGATCAAGAACACCACCCGCAAGATCGTCAACCGGGTGCGCATTCCCGGCTACGTGCTGGTGCGGATGGACCTCACCGATGAATCGTGGGGCGCGGTTCGCCACACCCCCGGCGTGACCGGGTTCGTCGGGAACGCCCACGACCCGGTGCCGCTGAGCCTCAAAGAGGTCTTCTCGATGCTGGAGCACACCATCGTCAAGAGCGGTGCCGAGGCAGGCAAGCCTGCGCGCACGCAGACCACTCCCACCATGGTGAACTTCGAGGTCGGAGAATCCGTGACCGTGAACGAGGGTCCGTTCGAGACCCTCCCGGCCACCATCTCCGAGATCAAGCCAGAATCCCAGCAGCTGGTGGTCCTGGTGTCGATCTTCGAGCGCGAGACCCCGGTCACCCTGTCGTTCAACCAGGTCACCAAGATCCAATAGACTTCGTCCTCGTCGGGTTCGCTTTGGCCCGTCAGGACGGCCGGCCGCCACGCCATGGCGGTCACCATCCCCGGGACGCTCCTGTCCCGAGGAACGAAATGTAAGAAAAGGACCCTTTCATGGCCCCCAAGAAGAAGGTCACCGGCCTCATCAAGCTGCAGATCAACGCAGGCGCCGCCAACCCGGCTCCTCCGATCGGTCCCGCGCTTGGTCAGCACGGTGTCAACATCATGGAATTCTGCAAGGCGTACAACGCCGCGACAGAATCCCAGCGCGGGAATGTTATCCCCGTTGAAATCACGGTGTACGAGGATCGCTCGTTCACCTTCGTCACCAAGACCCCGCCGGCCGCCGAGCTGATCAAGAAGGCTGCAGGCGTTCAGAAGGGTTCGGCTACCCCGCACACCGTCAAGGTTGCGAAGCTGACCCAGGCGCAGGTCGAGGAAATCGCCACCATGAAAATGGAAGATCTGAACGCCAATGACGTTCAGGCAGCAGCGAAGATCATTGCCGGCACCGCCCGGTCGATGGGCATCACCGTCGACTAATGAGGAGTTTACGTACGGTGGAGCCGAGGAACGAGGATCCGCCGGGAGTAAGCCCCGCAAGTCAGTTGACAATGGAGCACCGTCGACTGACAGTCGATTGACACCAAACCAAATAACGACACCACGCCTTCGGCGTCGGATGTCTGTGGCAGGGCCGAGCGCGGTCCGCAGACCACAACTGCATAAGGAGAAAGAAGCAGATGGCAAAGCGCAGCAAAGCATATGAGGCAGCTGCCGCCAAGATCGACGCGAACAAGCTGTACGCGCCGGTCGAGGCAGTGAACCTGGCGAAGGAAACCAACCCTTCCTCGTTCGACGCAACCGTTGAGGTGGCTTTCCGCCTTGGCGTTGACCCCCGCAAGGCAGACCAGATGGTGCGCGGCACCGTCAACCTGCCTCACGGCACCGGCAAGACCAAGCGCGTCCTGGTCTTCGCGACCGGTGAGAAGGCCGAGGCAGCCATTGCCGCCGGAGCGGACTTCGTCGGCTCCGACGACATGATCGAGAAGGTAGCCGGCGGCTGGGTCGATTTCGACGCAGCGGTTGCCACCCCTGACCTCATGGGCAAGGTTGGCCGCCTCGGTAAGGTACTGGGTCCCCGTAACCTCATGCCGAACCCGAAGACCGGCACCGTGACCCCGGACGTCACCAAGGCCGTCACCGATATCAAGGGTGGAAAGATCGACTTCCGTGTCGACAAGCACTCCAACCTCCACTTCATCATCGGCAAGGTGTCCTTCGACGAGCGCAAGCTGGCCGAGAACTACGCGATTGCGCTGGAGGAAGTGCTTCGCCTGAAGCCCTCCGCCTCCAAGGGCCGCTACATCCAGAAGGCAACGGTCACCACCACCTTCGGACCGAGCATCTCGGTAGATCCCAACGTCACCAAGGTTCTGGCTGACGCGTAAGGAACCGGTTGATCGGAAGGGCCGGTGCAGCGATTGCT
>NZ_KI914617.1:18093-53479 GCF_000520475.1 Arthrobacter sp. 35/47 | reverse complement strand
GCGATTGCTGCACCGGCCCTTCTGCATTCCGAGAGAGACCACCGGGCAGTGATTGACATTCCTCAATCACTGCCCCATGATTCTTGATATGACCGCCACCGACCTGCGCATCCGGCCTTATCCGCTACCGCGGTCGCTGGACGTTCCCGAAGCCCGCCCTTTTCTTGCTGCTTCCAACCTGAGCAACCTCATCGAACGTGAGATCTGGGACCATGACGATCACTGCGTCGCCGCCCGGACGCGGTTCGAAAGCTTCAGGCCGAACGGCTATGAGGACCGGACCATTTTTCTTGCCTGCGAGAACGATGAGGTGGTGGGAAAAGCCGTAGCCGATGTGCCGCTCACCGATAACCTCCAGACCTGCTACGCCGAAGTGATCGTGCATCCTGAGCGCCGTCGCCGTGGGATCGGCTCCGCGCTCTACGCAGCGGTGGAAGAACAGGCCCGCACTCGGGGCAGGTCGGTAGTGATGGGGTGGG
Organism: Arthrobacter sp. 35/47; assembly: GCF_000520475.1. Taxonomy (NCBI): domain Bacteria; kingdom Bacillati; phylum Actinomycetota; class Actinomycetes; order Micrococcales; family Micrococcaceae; genus Arthrobacter; species Arthrobacter sp. 35/47. The sequence goes on along the minus strand of NZ_KI914617.1, from coordinate 53,000 downwards.
CGGACCACCGCACGGGCTTCGATACCGCCGGTGGCGTACTCACGCCGGCCACCGGCGCGGGATCCTTCCCCGCCGCGTCCCTGCCTGCCGCCTTCGCTGCAGCTCAGGGATTTTCCCTGGCGCAGGTGGAGCGATGCAGCGTGCTGCCCGTCGGCTGGGACCCCCACCGGCTCGCGGTGCTTGGCGCGGAGGCGGCCAGGGCGGCCGGGCCTGATTACGCCCTGGTGAACTGGGTTGACCGCTGTCCGGACGAAGTGCTGGAGCAGTATGCGTACCTTCGGCAGAAGATGAGCACTGATGTGCCGGTGGGGGAGCTGGACTGGGAAGAGGAGTCGTGGGACGGCGCCAGGGTCCGTGAAGGGGAGGAGCGCCTTGCCCGCGGCGGAGGCAGCAGCCTCGTGCGGGCTGTGCTGCACCGGCCCAGCGGACAGCTGGTCGGTCACACCATCCTTCAGAGGCGGGCGGAAAAGCCCGGGATCGTGTACCAGGAGGACACCCTGGTGCTGTCGGATCACCGGGGGCACAGGCTGGGAATGTGGCTGAAGGTCGCCAACCTGCTCGACGTCGTCGTGGTCTGGCCGGAAGCCGAGCGCATCTACACCTGGAATGCTGAGGAGAACCGTCACATGCTCGACGTCAATATTGAGCTGGGCTTCACGCCGGCGGGATACACGGCCGCCTGGCAGAAGAAGCTGGAGGCCGCGTGAGGCGGCGGACGCAGTGGCCCCGATTTTGCCCCTGCGGCCCCGTCCCGTAGGCTTGTAGCACCAAAGACCGTCGGTCGATGGACATCCGCAGCCAATTGATCCGTTCAACTGCCTGCCGTCCATCTGAAAGTTCCCGTTCAGGGCGGCCAGCGCAGGTGAACAGAGCTCGTCCTTCCCCAGAATTATGTCTGGCCAGGTCTCGCCCCGTGCATCTGCGCGGGGCGTTTTTTATTGGACCGATCACCGGCACCTATTCCCCGGAAGGAGGGTTATGGCAACGCCAACAAAGGTTTCGGCCGTGGATGAGATCACTACCGATTTCAAGGAATCCACTGCTGCTGTCCTAACCGAATACCGCGGGCTCTCCGTTGCACAGCTCAAGGAACTGCGCCGTTCACTCGGCGCCGAGACCAAATACGCTGTCGTCAAGAACACCCTGACTGGCATTGCAGCCAAGGAAGCCGGCATCGACGCGTTCGAAGGCCAGCTTGCCGGACCTACTGCAATCGCCTTCATCAAGGGTGACGCCGTTGCTGCGGCAAAGAGCCTGACGGATTTCGCGAAGACCAACCCACAGCTCGTCATCAAGACCGGTTACTTCGAGGGCAAGGCCCTCGACGCTTCGGCGGTAGTCGCTCTTGCTGCTCTTGAGTCGCGTGAGTTCCAGCTGGCCCGTGTGGCAGGTGTCCTCAAGGCACCGATGTCCGCACTTGCCCGCACCGTCGATGCCCTGCGCATCAAGTTGGAGGAGAACGGGGACGCTGCACCCGCGGCAGCCACCGAAGCTCCCGCGGCAGAGGAAGCACCCGCAGCTGCGGATGCCGCTCCTGCCGAGGCTGCCGAAGAAGCAGCTGCCCCCGAAGAGAAGTAATTCTCACCCACCACACTCCGGTGCCGCGCGCACCACATCAGGAAGGATGCTTTAGCCATGGCAAAGCTCACCAACGAAGAGCTCATTGAAGCCTTCAAGGAACTGTCCATCATCGAACTCTCGGACTTCGTGAAGCTGTTCGAGGAGACCTTCGACGTCACCGCTGCTGCTGTTGCAGTTGCAGGGCCCGCCGGTGGCGGCGCAGGCGAAGCTGCAGAGGAAGAGAAGGATTCCTTCGACGTCGTCCTCGAAGCTGCCGGTGACAAGAAGATCGCTGTCATCAAGGAAGTTCGTGCCCTCACCTCGCTGGGCCTGAAGGAAGCCAAGGACGTTGTCGACAGCGCCCCCAAGGCTGTTCTCGAAGGCGCCAACAAGGAAACGGCAGAGAAGGCCAAGGAGGCCCTCGAGGCCGCCGGCGCCACCGTCTCCCTCAAGTAGGTTCTTCCGAACCGACGCAAAAAGCCCCGGAACCGCCTGGTTCCGGGGCTTTTTTGCGTTCGTATCAGTTGCGGTAGAGGAGCAGTGCCTCTCCCTGCCCGCCGCCGCCGCACAGGGAGACGGCGGCCTTTCCGTTGCCCCTGCGCTGCAGTTCCATGGCAGCGTGCAGGGCCAGGCGGGCACCGGAGGCACCGATCGGGTGGCCGAGAGCTATTGCACCCCCGTGGATGTTGCACTTCTCCAACGGCAGCCCCAGGTCCTTCAGCGACTGGCAGGCAACCGACCCGAAGGCTTCGTTGATCTCCACGAAGTCGAGGTCCTCCGTGGACCAGCCGGCCCGGTCGAGGGCCTGTTCGATGGCCCGTGAGGGCTGCGAGTGGAGCGTGTTGTCGGGTCCGGCCACCTGGCCGGGACGCCCGACGACGGCCAGCACCTCCCAGCCCCTGGCCTCCGCGTTCTGCCGGCTGGTGAGCACCAGGACGGCCGCGCCGTCCGACAGGGGAGAGGAGTTGCCTGCGGTGATGGTGCCGTCCTTCGCGAACGCCGGCTTCAGCCCCGCGAGGGTCTCGACGCTGGTGTTTGGCCGTACGCCCTCGTCCGTGGACACCACCACGTCGTCGCCCTTCCGCTGGGGGACGCGCACCGGAACAATCTCGTCCTTGAAGACGCCGGCCTCCGTCGCCGCCGCCGCACGCTGGTGCGACGCCGCCGCAACCTCGTCCTGGGATGTACGGTCGATCGCGAGGCCGGTGTTGCCGCGCTCCGTCGAGGCACCCATGGACTCCTCGTCGAAAGCGTCGGTGAGGCCGTCATGGGCCACCGAATCCACGGCCGGCATGGTCCCGTAGGTCCAGCCCTGGCGTGCTCCGGGCAGCAGGTGCGGCCCGCGGGTCATGGATTCCTGGCCCCCGGCGACGACGACGGCGGCCTCGCCGCTGCGGATCAGGCGCGCCGCGTCGATGACTGCGGTGAGGCCGGAGAGGCAGACCTTGTTGAGGGTGACGGTCGGCACGTTCCAGCCGATGCCCGCCTTGATGGAGGTCTGCCGGGCCGGGTTCTGCCCGCACCCTGCCTGCACCACGTGGCCCATGATCACGGCGTCAACATCGGCGGCCGCCACCCCGGACCGCTCAAGGGCTCCGGTCACGGCAAAAGCGCCGAGTTCAACGGCGGTGAAGGCTGCCAGCTGCCCGTTCAGCCGGCCCTGCGGCGTGCGTGCCCCACCTACTATGACAACGTCCTGGGGGGTCTGCTCGAGGCTGTTCATGGGAAGGTTCGCTCGCTTTCTTCATTGAATCGCATGGAGCCAGATGCTGCCCATGCCTCCTGGTTCAAGGTTACCGGAGCGGCCTGAAATTTCAGCTAACGGGTATTCACTGAAACTCCTCCGCGGCGGGCACGTCAGGATCGGCGGGCTCCGATCCCGTATACCACATCCGGTTGGACATTGTCGCTACCCTGACGTACAGTAGATATTTGCGTCCTCCCTCATAACCTCAGCCTTCATATAGCGGTGGGCTTTGCCACGCATTCGTCATTTAACGGATAGTCCCGTCGGTTCCGCCATGGGCAGTTTCCGGTGAGCGATGCGGGCGTCAGGTTGGCACCATTCCGGTGCGGGGAGTGATCGTAAGAACACGCCTGTTGGTCTGTGGAAGGATCCCTCTTGGTCGCCCCGAGCACCTCACTAAATGCAACCGCTACCAGCCAGGTCGACGCCGATGGCGCCGCACCTCGGCTTTCATTCGCAAAGATTCACGAACCGCTGGACGTTCCCAATCTGCTCGCCCTGCAGACAGACAGCTTCGACTGGCTGGTCGGCAACGAGCGCTGGAAGGCACGCGTAGAAGAGGCACTGGCTCAGAACCTGCCCGGCGTGGCCACAACCTCCGGTTTGGCTGACATCTTCGAAGAGATCTCTCCGATTGAAGACTTCCAGGGCACCATGTCCCTGAGCTTCTCGGAGCCGGAATTCGCTGACCCGAAGTACACCATGGCCGAGTGCAAGGACCGTGACGCAACGTACGCGGCTCCGCTGTACGTCAAGGCCGAGTTCATGAACAACAACACGGGCGAGATCAAGCAGCAGACCGTGTTCATGGGTGACTTCCCGCTGATGACGGAGAAGGGTACTTTCGTGATCAACGGCACCGAGCGTGTCGTTGTCTCCCAGCTGGTCCGTTCACCCGGCGCCTATTTCGAGCGCACCGCGGACAAGACCAGTGACAAGGACATCTTCAGCGCGAAGATCATCCCGTCGCGCGGTGCCTGGTTCGAGCTCGAGATCGACAAGCGCGATCAGGTCGGCGTACGCCTTGACCGCAAGCGCAAGCAGTCCGTCACCGTCCTCCTGAAGGCGCTCGGCTGGACCGAGGGCCAGATCCTCGAGACCTTCGGCGAGTATGACTCCATCCGCGCCACCCTTGAAAAGGACGCCACGGAGACCCAGGAAGACGCCTTGCTGGACATCTACCGGAAGCTCCGCCCGGGAGAGCCGCCCACGGTCGAGGCCGCCAAGACGCTGCTCGACAACCTGTACTTCAACTCGAAGCGCTATGACCTGGCGAAGGTCGGCCGCTACAAGATCAACCGCAAGCTTGGCATCGACAAGAACCTCGGCGACGCTGACGCCTCGGTCCTGAACATCGATGACATCGTTGCCATGATCAAGTTCCTGGTTGCGCTCCACGCCGGTGAGACCACCCTGACGGGCAGGCGCGACGGCGAAGACGTCGAGCTGCGCGTTGAGGTTGATGACATCGACCACTTCGGCAACCGCCGCATCCGCGCCGTCGGCGAACTCATCGAGAACCAGGTCCGCACCGGCCTGTCCCGGATGGAGCGCGTTGTCCGTGAGCGGATGACCACCCAGGACGTCGAGGCGATCACGCCGCAGACTCTGATCAACATCCGTCCGGTTGTTGCTGCCATCAAGGAGTTCTTCGGAACCTCCCAGCTGTCGCAGTTCATGGACCAGAACAACCCGCTCGCGGGCCTGACGCACAAGCGCCGTCTGTCCGCGCTGGGCCCGGGCGGTCTTTCCCGTGACCGCGCCGGCATGGAAGTCCGTGACGTCCACCCGTCGCACTACGGCCGCATGTGCCCCATCGAAACCCCTGAAGGCCCGAACATCGGCCTCATCGGTTCGCTGGCATCCTACGGTCGGATCAACACGTTCGGCTTCATCGAGACTCCGTACCGCAAGGTGGAGAACGGCATTGTCACCGACCAGATCGACTACCTCACGGCAGACGACGAGGTTGAGCGGCTGATCGCCCAGGCAAACGCGCCGCTCGATGCCAACGGCAAGTTCGTTGAGGACATGGTCCTGGTCCGTACCCGTGGTGGTTCCGGTGAGCCTGTTCTCGTTGTTGCAGCCGACGTTGAGTACATGGACGTCTCCCCGCGCCAGATGGTGTCGGTTGCGACCGCACTGATTCCGTTCCTGGAGCACGACGACGCCAACCGCGCACTGATGGGCGCCAACATGCAGCGGCAGGCTGTGCCGCTGCTGCGTTCAGAGCGCCCGCTTGTCGGCACCGGCATGGAGAAGTACGCCGCTGTTGACGCCGGTGACGCAGTGACCGCGAACAAGGCCGGTGTGGTGTCCGAGGTTTCGGCTGACCTGGTGGCAGTGCTGAATGACGACGGCACCGAGACCAACTACCCGATCATGAAGTTCGCGCGCTCCAACCAGGGCAACGCCTACAACCAGCGCGTGCTGGTGGCTGAAGGCGACCGCGTCGAATACAACAGCATCATTGCTGACGGCCCGTCCACCGATCAGGGTGAACTGGCCCTCGGCAAGAACATGCTCGTTGCGTTCATGTCCTGGGAAGGCCACAACTTCGAGGACGCGATCATCCTGTCGCAGCGCATCGTCTCCGATGATGTCCTGACGTCGATCCACATCGAGGAGCACGAGGTCGACGCCCGCGACACCAAGCTTGGTGCCGAGGAAATCACCCGGGACATCCCGAATGTCTCCGAAGAGGTACTTGGCGCACTCGACGAGCGCGGCATCATCCACATCGGTGCCGAGGTTGAAGCCGGGGACATCCTGGTCGGCCGTGTCACCCCCAAGGGTGAAACGGAACTGACCCCTGAAGAGCGCCTGCTGCGCGCCATCTTCGGTGAGAAGAGCCGCGAGGTCCGCGACACGTCCCTGAAGGTTCCCCACGGCGAGTCGGGCACCGTGATCGGCGTGCGCATCTTCGACCGCGACAACGACGACGAACTGCCCCCGGGCGTCAACCAGCTCGTCCGCGTCTATGTTGCCCAGAAGCGCAAGATCACGGACGGCGACAAGCTCGCCGGCCGTCACGGCAACAAGGGTGTCATCTCCAAGATCCTGCCGATCGAGGACATGCCGTTCCTTGAGGACGGCACGCCGGTTGACATCGTCCTGAACCCGCTGGGTGTTCCGGGCCGTATGAACGTCGGACAGGTACTCGAAATCCACCTCGGGTGGGCAGCCAAGCAGGGCTGGAAGATCGAGGGCGAGCCCGAGTGGCTCAAGAACCTTCCGGAGCTTCCCCGCGAGATTGCTACCACCACCGTTGCAACCCCCGTGTTCGACGGCGCAACCGAGGATGAGATCGTCGGCCTGCTCGGTGCCACGAACGTCACCCGTGACGGACAGCGCCTTATCGGCGAGTCCGGCAAGGCGCGGCTGTTCGACGGCCGCTCCGGCGAGCCGTTCCCGGACCCGATCTCCGTTGGCTACATGTACATCCTGAAGCTCCACCACCTGGTGGACGACAAGATCCACGCCCGCTCCACCGGACCGTACTCGATGATCACGCAGCAGCCGCTGGGTGGTAAGGCACAGTTCGGCGGACAGCGCTTCGGCGAGATGGAAGTGTGGGCCCTCGAGGCCTACGGTGCGGCGTACACGCTGCAGGAACTCCTGACCATCAAGTCGGATGATATCCACGGACGCGTCAAGGTGTACGAGGCAATCGTCAAGGGCGAAAACATCCCCGAGCCGGGTGTTCCGGAATCCTTCAAGGTTCTGATCAAGGAAATGCAGTCGCTGTGCCTGAATGTGGAAGTCCTTTCCACCGACGGAACCACGATTGAGATGCGTGACTCGGATGAAGAAGTCTTCCGGGCCGCGGAAGAACTGGGCATCGACCTCTCACGGGCCGAGCCGAGTTCTGTCGAAGAGGTTTAGGTTCTGACGCACCGGGCCGGCGTTCTGCTGTGAACGCCGGTCCGGAGCGCAGCCGATCACCTCGAACCGCACCCAAGACTTTGTGAATTTAGAGAAGAGAGACAGGGACCATATGTCCAGCGAATCCTCATTCGGCCTCATGCGAATCGGCCTGGCCACCGCGGAAGAGATCCGCGGATGGTCGTACGGCGAAGTGAAGAAGCCGGAAACCATCAACTACCGCACGCTCAAGCCCGAGAAGGACGGACTCTTCTGCGAGAAGATCTTCGGCCCTTCCCGTGACTGGGAATGCTACTGCGGCAAGTACAAGCGCGTGCGCTTCAAGGGCATCATCTGTGAGCGGTGTGGCGTTGAGGTCACCCGCGCAAAGGTACGCCGCGAGCGTATGGGCCACATCGAGCTCGCCGCTCCCGTGACGCACATCTGGTACTTCAAGGGCGTCCCGTCGCGTCTTGGCTACCTGCTTGACCTCGCGCCGAAAGACCTCGAGAAGGTCATCTACTTCGCCGCCTACATGATCACCTCGGTTGACGAGGAGAACCGCCACGCCGAACTGCCGAACCTCCAGGCTGAGCACGACCTTGAGAAGAGGCAGCTGGTTGACCAGCGCGACTCCGACATCGCCGCAATTGCCCGCGATCTTGAGGACGAGCTTGCCCGCCTTGAGGGTGAAGGCGCCAAGGCTGCGGACAAGAAGAAGGCCCGCGACTCGGCTGACCGCCAGATGGCCAACCTGCGCAAGCGCGCAGACGCCGAGATCGAGCGCCTCGAGCAGGTCTGGGACCGGTTCAAGAACCTCAAGGTCGCTGACCTGGAGGGCGACGAGGGTCTGTACCGCGAGCTGCGTGACCGCTACGGCCTGTACTTCGAAGGCTCCATGGGAGCCGAGGCAATCAAGAAGCGCCTCGAGAACTTCGACATGCAGGCAGAGGCTGACCTCCTGCGCGACATCATCCAGAACGGCAAGGGCCAGCGGAAGACCCGCGCCCTGAAGCGACTGAAGGTTGTCAACGCGTTCCTGACCACCACCAACAGCCCGCTGGGCATGGTGCTCGACGCCGTACCGGTGATCCCGCCGGAACTGCGCCCGATGGTTCAGCTGGACGGTGGCCGCTTCGCGACCTCCGACCTCAATGACCTGTACCGCCGTGTGATCAACCGCAACAACCGCCTGAAGCGGCTGCTCGATCTCGGGGCTCCCGAGATCATCGTGAACAACGAAAAGCGCATGCTCCAGGAAGCTGTTGACTCCCTGTTCGACAACGGCCGCCGCGGCCGTCCGGTCACCGGACCGGGCAACCGGCCGCTGAAGTCGCTCTCCGACATGCTCAAGGGCAAGCAGGGACGCTTCCGCCAGAACCTGCTGGGAAAGCGCGTCGACTACTCGGGCCGTTCGGTCATCGTGGTCGGCCCGCAGCTGAAGCTGCACCAGTGTGGTCTGCCCAAGCAGATGGCGCTGGAGCTCTTCAAGCCGTTCGTGATGAAGCGCCTGGTCGACCTCAACCACGCGCAGAACATCAAGAGCGCCAAGCGCATGGTCGAGCGCTACCGTCCGCAGGTGTGGGATGTCCTCGAAGAGATCATCACCGAGCACCCTGTGCTGCTGAACCGTGCACCTACCCTGCACCGCCTCGGCATCCAGGCGTTCGAACCGCAGCTGGTTGAAGGCAAGGCACTTCAGCTTCACCCGCTGGTCTGTGGTGCGTTCAACGCTGACTTCGACGGCGACCAGATGGCAGTGCACCTGCCGCTGAGCCCGGAGGCCCAGGCTGAGGCACGCATCCTGATGCTGTCCTCGAACAACATCCTGAAGCCCTCGGACGGCCGTCCGGTGACCCTGCCTTCACAGGACATGATCATCGGCCTGCACCACCTCACCACCAAGCGTGAGGGTTCGGCAGGGGAGGGGCGCGTCTTCTCGAGCCCCGCCGAGGCGATCATGGCTTTCGATGCTGGTGTTCTGCACCTGAACTCGGTCGTCAAGATCCGCGTTCCGAACTTCGTTCCGGGCCCGGACACCGCAGCCCCTGAGGGCTGGGAAGAGGGCACTCCGGCGCTGATCGAAACCTCGCTCGGACAGGTCATCTTCAACGACACGCTGCCTGAGGACTACCCCTGGGTGGAGCAGGTTGCAGACAAGGGCCAGCTCTCCACGATCGTCAACGACCTCGCAGAGCGCTACCCGAAGGTTGTTACCGCGGCAACGCTGGACAACCTGAAGGACGCCGGCTTCTACTGGGCAACCCGCTCGGGCGTCACCGTGGCAATCTCCGACATCTCGGCTCCGATCAACAAGGCCGGCATCATGGAGGGCTACGAGACGCAGGCCGCCAAGGTCCAGGCGCAGTTCGACAAGGGCCTCATCGCTGATGAGGAGCGCCGCCAGGAACTGATTGACATCTGGAACAAGGCCACCAACGAGGTCGCCGAGTCCATGCGCGGCGCCATGCCGAAGGACAACACCATCAACCGCATGGTGTCCTCCGGTGCGCGTGGTAACTGGCTGCAGGTACGTCAGATCGCGGGTATCCGTGGTCTGGTGGCAAACCCCAAGGGCGAGATCATCCCGCGTCCGATCAAGTCCTCCTACCGTGAGGGCCTCTCGGTCCTGGAGTACTTCATCGCGACCCACGGTGCACGTAAGGGTCTTGCTGATACCGCACTGCGTACCGCGAACTCGGGTTACCTGACCCGCCGTCTCGTGGACGTGTCCCAGGACGTCATTGTCCGCGAGGACGACTGCGGCACCGAGCGCGGACTCAACGTCACGATCGCCGTTCCGAACCACGACGGCGAGCTGGTCCTGCACGAGGAAGTCGAGAACTCGGCGTACGCACGCACGCTGGCAACCGACGTCGTTGATTCCAACGGCGAGGTGCTGGCACCGGGCGGCTCCGACGTCGGCGACGTACTGATCAACAAGCTGTTCGCGGCAGGGGTGACGGACATCAAGGTCCGCTCGGTCCTGACCTGTGAGTCCAGCGTTGGAACCTGTGCACTGTGCTACGGGCGTTCGCTGGCCACCGGCAAGACCGTGGACATCGGCGAGGCAGTCGGCATCATTGCTGCGCAGTCGATCGGTGAGCCGGGTACCCAGCTGACCATGCGTACCTTCCACACCGGTGGTGTTGCCTCGGCCGAGGACATCACCCAGGGTCTGCCCCGTATCCAGGAGCTGTTCGAAGCCCGTACCCCCAAGGGTGTGGCGCCGATCTCCGAGGTTGCGGGACGGGTCACCATCGAGGACGCGGAAAAGCAGCTGCGCCTCGTGGTCACTCCCGACGACGGCTCCGAAGAGATCGCCTACCCGGTCCTGCGGCGTGCGCGCCTGCTGGTCTCCGACGGCGATCACGTCGAGGTCGGCCAGCAGCTGGTCTTCGGTGCGGTGGATCCCAAGCAGATCCTCCGCATCCTCGGCCCGCGCAAGGCGCAGGAGTTCCTGGTGGACGAGGTCCAGCGCGTGTACCGCAGCCAGGGCGTAGGCATCCACGACAAGCACGTGGAGGTCATCGTCCGGCAGATGCTGCGCCGGGTCACCGTCATCGAGTCCGGCGATTCCGACCTGCTCCCCGGTGAGCTCGCGGAGCGTCGCCGTTTCGAGGACGAGAACCGCCGCGTGGTATCCGAGGGCAAGAAGCCGGCGTCCGGCCGTCCCGAGCTCATGGGTATCACCAAGGCGTCGCTCGCCACGGAGTCCTGGCTGTCGGCAGCTTCCTTCCAGGAGACCACGCGTGTCCTCACGCAGGCCGCCATGGAAGGCAAGAGCGACCCGCTGCTCGGCCTCAAGGAGAACGTGATCATCGGTAAGCTCATCCCGGCCGGAACCGGCCTGGACCGCTACACGAAGATCACGGTGGAGCCCACCGAGGAAGCCAAGGCCAACCTGTTCACCGGTCCGAGCGCGTTCAGTGACTTCGACTACGCAGGCGTCGACGGCGGACTCAGCCCCGAGTTCCATGCCATCCCGCTGGATGACTACGACATGGGGTCAAGCGACTTCCGTTAGGAGCCGCAAACACCCGGTTGACTGAAGGGGCCCGGATCACAGTTTCGCGCTGTGGTCGGGCCCCTTTTACCATGCCGTCAAAGCCTCGGCGCGGAATCTGTTAGACTTGTCGGGAATTGTTTGTGTGGCAGTGGATTGGCGTCTCTTCGGGCGTATCTCCGTGTTGTAGGGAACTTGTACAACGAATGCCACATTTTTGCACGCCTACGGTCGTTTACCTTGCGTCCCGTGTAGGCACGCCAAACGACTGACAAGCTCTGCTCGTTGCTGACCGGCCTTGCGCCGGCCGGCAGAATGCGGAGTCAGCAGAGATCTGATCTCAAGACAACATACGGAGAACTGAGAAGTGCCTACCATTAACCAGCTGGTCCGTAAGGGCCGGTCACCTAAGGTCTCCAAGACCAAGGCGCCCGCACTCAAGGGCAGCCCCATGAAGCGCGGTGTCTGCACCCGTGTCTACACCACCACCCCGAAGAAGCCGAACTCGGCTCTGCGTAAGGTCGCCCGTGTCCGCCTCAACGGTGGCATCGAAGTAACCGCCTACATCCCGGGTGTGGGACACAACCTCCAGGAGCACTCCATTGTGCTCGTGCGCGGCGGTCGTGTGAAGGACCTCCCCGGTGTGCGTTACAAGATTGTCCGTGGCGCACTGGACACCCAGGGCGTAAAGAACCGCAAGCAGGCTCGCAGCCGCTACGGCGCAAAGATGGAGAAGAAGTAATATGCCTCGTAAGGGCCCGGCCCCCAAGCGGCCGCTCGTTGTAGATCCCGTCTACGGTTCGCCCCTGGTCACCCAGCTGATCAACAAGGTGCTCGTCGACGGCAAGAAGTCCACCGCGGAGCGCATCGTCTACGGTGCCCTCGAAGGTGCACGCGCCAAAACCGGCGGAGACCCGGTTGCAGCACTCAAGAAGGCCATGGACAACGTCAAGCCCACCCTTGAGGTTCGCTCCCGCCGCGTCGGCGGCGCCACCTACCAGGTTCCCGTCGAGGTCAAGCCGGGCCGCTCCACGGCCCTCGCGCTCCGCTGGCTGGTTGGTTACTCCAAGGCCCGCCGTGAGAAGACCATGACCGAGCGTCTCCAGAACGAGATCCTCGACGCGTCAAACGGTCTGGGTGCCGCTGTGAAGCGCCGCGAAGACACGCACAAGATGGCCGAGTCCAACAAGGCCTTCGCTCACTACCGCTGGTAATCGCGCTGCCGGTCCCGCGCCCAACAGCGGCGGGACCGGCGGTCCAGCAGAACTCCATCTTAGAAAAAGGGAGACACCGTGGCACAGGACGTGCTTACCGACCTCAACAAGGTCCGCAATATCGGCATCATGGCCCACATCGATGCCGGCAAGACCACTACTACCGAGCGCATCCTGTTCTACACGGGTGTCAACCACAAGATCGGCGAAACGCACGACGGCGCTTCGACGACCGACTGGATGGAACAGGAAAAAGAGCGCGGCATCACCATCACCAGTGCCGCGGTGACCTGCTTCTGGGAACAGAACCAGATCAACATCATTGACACCCCCGGCCACGTGGACTTCACAGTTGAGGTTGAGCGCTCCCTGCGCGTCCTCGACGGCGCAGTTGCCGTGTTCGACGGCAAGGAGGGCGTTGAGCCCCAGTCGGAGACCGTCTGGCGCCAGGCCGACAAGTATGAGGTGCCCCGCATCTGCTTCGTCAACAAGATGGACAAGCTGGGCGCTGACTTCTACTTCACCGTTGACACGATCATCAGCCGCCTCGGTGCCAAGCCGCTCGTCATGCAGCTGCCGATCGGTGCCGAGAATGACTTCATCGGCGTCGTCGACCTTCTGTACATGCGTGCGCTGGTGTGGCCCGGCGACTCCAAGGGTGACGTCACCATGGGAGCCAAGTACGAGATCCAGGAGATCCCGGCTGACCTGCAGGCCAAGGCTGAGGAATACCGCGCAGCCCTGGTTGAGGCCGTTGCCGAGTCCTCTGACGAGCTGATGAACAAGTACCTCGAGGGCGAAGAGCCCACCATCGAGGAACTCAAGGCCGGCATCCGGAAGATGACCATCAACTCGGAGATCTACCCGGTTCTCTGTGGCTCTGCCTTCAAGAACCGCGGCGTGCAGCCCATGCTTGATGCCGTCATCGACTACCTGCCCTCGCCGCTGGACGTCCCGCCCATGGTCGGACATGATCCGCGTGATGAGGAAGCAGCGCTGACGCGCAAGCCCAGCACGGAAGAGCCTTTCTCGGCGCTGGCGTTCAAGGTGGCAACCCACCCGTTCTTCGGTCAGCTGACGTTCATCCGGGTGTACTCCGGACACGTCACTGCAGGAACGCAGGTTGTGAACTCCACCAAGGGCAAGAAGGAGCGCATCGGAAAGCTCTTCCAGATGCACGCCAACAAGGAAATCCCCGTTGACGAGGCCTTCGCGGGTCACATCTACGCGGCTATCGGCCTGAAGGACACCACCACCGGTGACACCCTCTCCGATTCCGCCAACCAGATTGTCCTCGAGTCGATGAGCTTCCCGGAGCCCGTCATCTCGGTTGCGATCGAACCGAAGACCAAGGGCGACCAGGAGAAGCTTTCAACTGCTATCCAGAAGCTCTCGGCTGAGGACCCCACCTTCCAGGTGTCGCTCAATGAAGACACCGGGCAGACGATCATCGCCGGCATGGGCGAGCTCCACCTGGATATCCTCGTGGACCGCATGCGCCGCGAGTTCAAGGTCGAGGCAAACGTCGGCAAGCCGCAGGTTGCGTACCGCGAAACCATTCGCGGAACGGTCCAGAAGCACGATTACACCCACAAGAAGCAGACGGGTGGATCGGGTCAGTTCGCAAAGATCCAGATCATGATCGAGCCGATGGACACCTCCGAGGGCGAGCTCTACGCCTTCGAGAACAAGGTCACCGGCGGCCGTGTCCCGCGCGAGTACATCCCCAGTGTCGACGCCGGCATCCAGGATGCGCTCAACGACGGCATCCTGGCCGGATACCCGGTGGTCGGCATCAAGGCAACGCTGCTTGACGGCGCTTACCACGATGTTGACTCCTCCGAAATGGCCTTCAAGATCGCCGGTCGCATGGCGTTCAAGGAGGCAGCCCGCATGGCGAAGCCCGTGCTGCTCGAACCACTGATGGAGGTGGAGGTCCGCACGCCCGAGGAGTACATGGGTGATGTCATCGGCGACCTCAACTCCCGCCGTGGCCAGATGCAGTCCATGGAGGACGCCAGCGGTGTGAAGGTCATCCGTGCGCATGTGCCGCTTTCCGGCATGTTCGGCTACATCGGCGACCTGCGCTCCAAGACCCAGGGCCGCGCTGTCTACTCAATGCAGTTCGACAGCTACTCGGAGGTCCCGAAGGCAGTAGCCGACGAGATCATCCAGAAGACCCGCGGAGAGTAACCCCGGCTTGTCCGGACAGTAATTTCACCAAAATAAAAGCCCCCAGTAGACTTGCATGAGTTTCAGCCGCGAAAAGCGTGGCTGGGGAGTAAGTCTTCTAAAAACGTTCTAGGAGGAACCCGTGGCGAAGGCAAAGTTCGAGCGGACTAAGCCGCACGTTAACATCGGCACCATTGGTCACGTTGACCATGGAAAGACCACGTTGACGGCTGCCATTTCCAAGGTGCTGTACGACAAGTACCCCACCCTCAACGAAGCACGTGACTTCGCGTCAATCGACTCGGCCCCCGAGGAGAAGCAGCGCGGCATCACCATCAACATCTCGCACGTTGAGTACCAGACCGAGAAGCGTCACTACGCACACGTTGACGCTCCCGGTCACGCTGACTACATCAAGAACATGATCACCGGTGCGGCACAGATGGATGGCGCCATCCTCGTTGTTGCTGCTACCGATGGCCCCATGGCCCAGACCCGCGAGCACGTTCTGCTTGCCCGCCAGGTTGGTGTTCCCTACCTGCTGGTTGCGCTGAACAAGTCCGACATGGTTGACGACGAGGAACTTCTGGACCTCGTTGAAATGGAAGTCCGTGAGCTGCTCAGCTCGCAGGGCTTCGACGGTGACGACGCCCCTGTGGTTCGCGTCTCCGGCCTCAAGGCACTGGAAGGCGACCCGGAGTGGGTCAAGTCCGTTGAGGACCTGATGGACGCCGTTGACAACAACGTTCCTGACCCGGTTCGCGACAAGGACAAGCCGTTCCTCATGCCTGTCGAGGACGTCTTCACCATCACCGGCCGCGGAACCGTTGTGACGGGCCGCGCCGAGCGTGGAACCCTCGCCATCAACTCCGAGGTCGAGATCGTCGGCATCCGTCCGGTCCAGAAGACCACGGTTACCGGTATCGAGATGTTCCACAAGCAGCTCGACGAGGCCTGGGCCGGCGAGAACTGTGGTCTGCTGCTCCGCGGTATCAAGCGCGAAGACGTAGAGCGTGGCCAGGTTATCGTCAAGCCGGGTTCGATCACCCCGCACACCGACTTCGAGGCCAACGTCTACATCCTGGCCAAGGACGAGGGCGGCCGTCACAACCCGTTCTACTCCAACTACCGTCCGCAGTTCTACTTCCGCACCACGGACGTGACCGGTGTCATCACCCTCCCCGAGGGCACCGAAATGGTCATGCCCGGCGACAACACTGAGATGACCGTTGAGCTCATCCAGCCGATCGCTATGGAAGAGGGCCTCGGCTTCGCGATCCGCGAAGGCGGCCGCACCGTTGGATCAGGTCGCGTTACCAAGATCATCAAGTAGTAGCCTCACCGCTACCGCTGGTCAGGAAGCCCCGCTGCATTAGTGCAGCGGGGCTTCTGCCTTTCTGCCGTAAAGTTGGGGCGGTGCAGATCTACTCGAGCTCCCCGTTCCAGCGCACCTGGCAGGTTCTCATCGACCTCTTTGCGATCGCCGCCATCGCTGTTGCCTGGTTCTTCTCCCGCGCAACCTTTGACGCCATTTCAAACCTGGCGGTCTTCGGCCGCGGGATGGAGGATGCCGGAAGCCAGTTCCAAAGCACCATGACCGACGCCGCCGAGGGTATCGGGGGAGTGCCGCTCATCGGTGACCAGGCCAGCGCGCCGTTCCTGAGCGCTGCAGAAGCGGGTGGAATCCTCATCACGGCCGGCCAGGACCAGCAGGATTCAGTGGCGCAGGCCGCGGCAGTCATAGGCTGGGCCATCCTGCTGCTGCCGATCCTCATCCTCATCCCGATGTGGCTGATTCCGCGCGTCCGGTTCGTCGTCCGGTCCACACGGACGCGTCGCCTGCAGCGGGAAGACGGCGGCCGGGAACTCCTGGCGCTGCGCGCGCTTGTCCTCGCAAATCCTTCCCAGTTGCGGAAGGTGTCCCCGGACCCTGTCCGCGCCTGGCGGGAGGGTGACCCGGCGGCCGTGGACGGCCTGGCGCGGCTGGCACTGAAACATGCCGGTGTGAAAGCCGGCTAGTGCTTCCCGGCGTGTCTGCGGGCGGATCGGCGGGAAAACAGGTCCGGATTAGCAATGCGCCGGATCTTCTGGCAGACTAGTTGAGTTGTTCAAGCGCCTGTTCGCGCGGTTTGAGCTGTAGTCCCGGTCAGGATAATGCCTGATGCAGGGTCGCAGCCTCCGCGGAAGCCGGCCCAAATATAACCCACCCCAATCCAATAGCTCGGATTACTGCGGGATGCTTCTGCTTTTCTCTGCGGAAGATACGCGACACGCCCGAGCGCGGGGGTCGGAGCCTCGGCAGGGTGAGGAACCCGGAACTATCCGGATTCAGCCTGTTGGAGGAGCGCCACAGCAACGGGCGCACGTACGTACGGACCAAGGAGCGTCACCGCATGGTGGCGTTCTTACTGAAGAGAGAGAGTCGAGACGCCATGGCGGGACAAAAGATCCGCATCCGGCTGAAGTCGTATGACCACGAGGTCATTGACGTTTCAGCTCGGAAGATCGTTGAGACGGTGACGCGCGCAGGCGCAACGGTAGTCGGCCCCGTGCCGCTGCCCACGGAAAAGAACGTGTACTGCGTTATCCGGTCGCCGCACAAGTACAAGGACAGCCGCGAGCACTTTGAAATGCGCACGCACAAGCGTCTTATCGACATCATTGACCCCACGCCCAAGGCCGTCGACTCGCTCATGCGCCTCGACCTCCCCGCGGACGTGAACATCGAGATCAAGCTGTAAGGGAGAGAAGATAACTATGTCTACTTCGCTTACGCGCCAGGTCAAGGGCCTGCTGGCTACCAAGCTCGGCATGACCCAGGTCTGGGATGAAAACAACCGCCTCGTACCGGTGACCGTCCTGCAGGCTGACTCCAACGTCATCACGCAGCTGCGCACCGCGGACGCTGACGGCTACAGCGCCGTCCAGATCGGCTTCGGCCAGATCGATCCCCGCAAGGTCACCAAGCCGCTCGCAGGCCACTTCGAGAAGGCCGGCGTCACGCCGCGCCGCCACGTCGTTGAGCTCCGTACGTCCGACGTCGACTCCTACGCCCTCGGCCAGGAACTCTCCGTCGAGCTGTTCGAAGCCGGCCAGCAGGTCGACGTCATCGGCAAGACCAAGGGCAAGGGCTTCGCCGGTGTCATGAAGCGTCACGGCTTCCACGGCGTCGGTGCGTCCCACGGTGCCCACAAGAACCACCGCAAGCCCGGCTCGATCGGTGGCGCATCCACCCCCAGCCGCGTCTTCAAGGGTATGAAAATGGCAGGCCGTATGGGTGCCGTTCGTCAGACCACGCTGAACCTCACGGTTCATGCCGTGGACGTTGAGAAGTCGCTGCTGCTGATCAAGGGCGCCGTCCCCGGCGCCCGCGGCCAGGTCGTCCTCGTACGCACCGCCGTGAAGGGAGCATAGTCATGGCTACCGATACTGCTGCCAAGACCGTAAACGTTGATCTCCCCGCCGAGATCTTCGACGTACAGACAAACGTTCCGCTGCTGCACCAGGTCGTCGTGGCCCAGCTTGCTGCCGCCCGTCAGGGTACGCACAAGACCAAGACACGCGCCGAGGTCAGCGGAGCCGGACGCAAGCCGTTCAAGCAGAAGGGCACCGGCCGTGCACGCCAGGGCTCGATCCGCGCGCCGCACATGACCGGTGGTGGCATCGTCCACGGTCCCACCCCGCGTGACTACAGCCAGCGCACCCCCAAGAAGATGAAGGCAGCCGCACTGCGCGGTGCCCTCTCCGACCGGGCACGCAACGGACGCATTCACGTCATCGAGTCGCTGGTAGGAAACGAGAAGCCGTCCACCAAGGCAGCCATCGCTGCCCTGCGCGGCATCTCGGAGCGGCCCAACCTGCTGTTCGTCATCGAGCGTTCAAACGACGTGGCCGCACTCTCCGTGCGCAACCTCGCCGACATCCACACCCTGTACGTGGACCAGCTGAACACTTACGACGTTCTTGTTTCGGACGACGTGATCTTCACGAAGGCCGCCTACGACGCTTTTGTTGGAGCGGCTCAGGCCGCCGGCATTACAACTGAGGAGGACGCCAAGTGAGTGGCTCCATCACCAAGGATCCTCGCGACGTCGTCATTGCACCCGTCGTGTCGGAAAAGAGCTACGGCCTGATCGACGAAGGCAAATACACCTTCCTGGTCGACCCGCGCTCCAACAAGACCGAGATCAAGCTGGCCGTGGAGAAGATTTTCTCCGTCAAGGTCGACTCGATCAACACCATCAACCGTGCAGGGAAGCGCAAGCGCACCCGCTTTGGATGGGGGCAGCGCAAGAACACCAAGCGCGCAATCGTCACCCTCAAAGAAGGCACGATCGACATCTTCGGCGGTCCGCTCAGCTAGGGCGGAGACCACTTTAACGAGGAACTGAAAAATGGCTATCCGCAAATACAAGCCGACAACCCCGGGCCGTCGCGGCTCGAGCGTTGCCGACTTCGCAGAAATCACACGGTCGACGCCGGAGAAATCCCTGGTGCGTCCGCTCCCCAAAAAGGGCGGCCGTAACAACACCGGCAAGATCACCACCCGTCACAAGGGTGGTGGACACAAGCGTCAGTACCGTCTCATCGACTTCCGTCGCCACGACAAGGACGGCGTCAACGCACGCGTTGCAGAGATCGAATATGATCCCAACCGCACCGCGCGCATTGCGCTCCTGCACTACGTGGACGGCACGAAGCGCTACATCATCGCGCCGAACAAGCTGAAGCAGGGCGACAACGTTGAGGCCGGCCCCGGTGCCGACATCAAGCCCGGCAACAACCTGCCGATGCGCAACATCCCCGTGGGTACCGTTATCCACGCTGTGGAGCTGCGTCCCGGCGGCGGTGCCAAGATGGCCCGCTCGGCCGGCGCTTCGGTCCAGCTGGTCGCCAAGGAAGGCCGCTTCGCGCAGCTTCGCCTGCCGTCCGGTGAAATCCGCAACGTTGACGTGCGCTGCCGCGCCACCATCGGCGAGGTCGGCAACGCCGAGCAGTCGAACATCAACTGGGGCAAGGCAGGCCGCATGCGCTGGAAGGGCGTTCGCCCGACCGTCCGTGGTGTTGCAATGAACCCTGTTGATCACCCGCATGGTGGTGGTGAAGGCAAGACCTCCGGTGGACGTCACCCGGTCAACCCGAACGGTAAGGCCGAAGGCCGTACCCGCCGTCCCAACAAAGAAAGCGACTCGCTCATTGTGCGTCGCCGTCGTTCCGGCAAGAACAAGCGATAGGAGCCTGGAAACATGCCACGCAGCCTGAAGAAAGGCCCCTTCGTCGATCAGCACCTGTTCGTCAAGGTGGACCGCGAGAACGAGAAGGGCACCAAGAACGTCATCAAGACGTGGTCCCGCCGTTCCATGATCATCCCGGACATGCTCGGCCACACGATTGCCGTGCACGACGGGCGCAAGCACATTCCGGTGTTTGTCACCGAGTCGATGGTCGGGCACAAGCTCGGCGAATTCGCTCCGACGCGGACATTCCGCGGCCATGTGAAGGACGACCGCAAGGGCAAGCGCCGCTAAGGCGCTTGTTTCTACGGCTAAGACGAGAGAAGGAAAGCAATGGAAGCCAAGGCTATTGCGCGTCATCTGCGCGTAACGCCTATGAAGGCCCGGCGCGTCGTCAACCTTGTTCGTGGTAAGCAAGCGAATGAGGCTCTGGCAATCCTGAAGTTTGCCCCCCAGGCAGCTTCGGAGCCGGTATTCAAGGTAGTTCAGTCGGCAGTTGCCAACGCCCGTGTCCTCGCGGACCGCGACGGCGTTGCATTCGACGAAGGCGACCTCATCATCAGCGAAGCATACGTCGATGAAGGTCCCACGATGAAGCGGTTCCAGCCGCGTGCCCAGGGCCGCGCCTACCGCATCAACAAGCGGACCAGCCACGTCACTGTTGTTGTCGCTACCCCTGAGAAAGTGGAGGACCGCTAAGTGGGACAGAAAGTAAACCCGCACGGGTTCCGACTCGGCATCACCACTGACCACAGGTCACACTGGTTTGCTGACAGCAACAAGCCGGGCCAGCGCTACAAGGACTTTGTCCGCGAGGACATCAAGATCCGCCAGCTCATGTCCACGGGCATGGACCGCGCAGGCATCGCCAAGGTTGAGATCGAGCGCACCCGCGACCGCGTCCGTGTGGATATCCACACAGCGCGTCCGGGCATCGTGATCGGCCGCCGCGGCGCCGAAGCGGACCGCATCCGCGGCGAGCTGGAGAAGCTCACCGGCAAGCAGGTCCAGCTGAACATCCTCGAGGTCAAGAACCCCGAGATCGAAGCGCAGCTGGTTGCCCAGGGCATTGCTGAGCAGCTCTCTTCGCGTGTGGCATTCCGCCGCGCCATGAAGAAGGCCATGCAGTCGGCACAGCGTGCCGGTGCCAAGGGTATCCGCGTACAGTGCTCAGGCCGCCTCGGCGGTGCTGAAATGAGCCGTTCGGAGTTCTACCGCGAAGGCCGTGTGCCCCTGCACACCCTGCGTGCGAACATCGACTACGGCTTCTTCGAAGCCAAGACCACCTTCGGCCGCATCGGTGTGAAGGTCTGGATCTACAAGGGCGACATCACCGCCAAGGAACTGGCTGCCCAGGCAGCTGCCGCGCCGTCGCGTGGACGTGGCGGGGACCGCCCCGGACGCGGCCCGGCCGGCCCGGACCGCGGTGACCGCCGTCGTCGTAGTGCCGATCGCGGTGCCGGTCAGGGTGAGGCTAACGCCGCTCCCGCCGAGTCCGCACCGGCTGAGTCCGCTGCTGCAGCGGAAGGAGGACAGGCTTAAATGCTTATCCCACGTCGAGTGAAATTCCGTAAGCAGCACCACCCGGGTCGCTCGGGCGCTGCCACCGGCGGCACGCAGGTCAGCTTCGGTGAGTGGGGTATCCAGGCTCTGAGCCCGGCATACGTCACCAACCGCCAGATTGAATCTGCGCGTATCGCCATGACCCGTCACATCAAGCGTGGCGGAAAGGTGTGGATCAACATCTACCCTGACCGCCCGCTGACCAAGAAGCCTGCCGAAACCCGTATGGGTTCCGGTAAGGGTTCGCCCGAGTGGTGGGTCGCCAACGTCAAGCCCGGCCGTGTTCTCTTTGAGCTCTCCGGTGTCAATGAAGAGGTAGCTCGCGAGGCCCTGCGCCTGGCGATCCACAAGCTGCCGTTGAAGGCACGCATCGTGCGTCGTGAGGGTGGTGAATAGTCATGGCACTCGGTTCAAAGGAACTGGCAACCGACCAGCTGGATGGGTTCGATAGGGACCGTCTGGTGGAGGAACTCGCCAAGGCTAAGGAAGAGCTGTTCAACCTGCGCTTCCAGTCGGCCACCGGTCAGCTTGAAAACCACGGCCGCCTGCGCGCTGTAAAGCGGGATATTGCCCGCATCTACACCGTGCTGCGCGAGCGTGAGCTGGGAATTCGGCCCGACGTCGTTGCCCCGGTTGAAGAAGCAAAGACGGAAAAGGCCGGCAAGAAATCCAAGAAGGCCTCCACGAAGGACGAAGAGTCCGTGGAAACACAGGCTTCTGAGGAGGATGCCAAATGAGTGAAGAGAAGAACGAGGCGACCGTACTGGAGTCCTCAAAGCGCGGTTACCGCAAGACCCGCCGCGGCTACGTCGTCTCCGACAAAATGGAGAAGACGATCGTCGTTGAGGTGGAGGACCGCGTCAAGCACGGCCTCTACGGCAAGGTCATCCGCCGCAGCTCGAAGGTCAAGGCCCATGATGAGCAGAACACCGCCGGTGTCGGCGACATGGTCCTGATCAGCGAAACCCGGCCGCTGTCCGCTACCAAGCGGTGGCGCCTGGTGGAGGTCATCGAGAAGGCCAAGTAGGCCCTCTCGAGCACCAACAGCCTGCGGTCCCTCGTTCTTCTGAACGGGGGACCGTTCGCATGTCCGGAAGATTTGCGCAGGTGTGGCGACTTTCCACTGTGCTGAGTCGCCACACCTGCGCGAATCTTCGCTGTCGGATCCGTGCTAGGATATTGAGTTTGTGTGGCGCCTTTGCGCCCGCATCATGAAACCTCGTAAACAATCGTGCTCCGGCATAGTACTTCCCTGCGCATTCCGCGCCTGGGAGGCAAATGCCTTGGGCACGGGCGTTTAGGCCCTCCACTGGCAAAATCCAGGTGGGTCCAGAGACACCCCGATCAACCGTTCCGCAAGGCTCATTCCGTAGGCAGGATTTCGGTCTGAGAACCAGCGCGACGCAAGGAGTAAATAGTGATTCAGCAGGAGTCGCGACTCAAGGTCGCCGACAACACGGGTGCTAAGGAAATCCTTACCATTCGTGTTCTCGGCGGATCCGGACGTCGCTACGCAGGAATTGGTGACGTCATTGTCGCCACCGTCAAGGACGCTATCCCCGGTGGGAACGTCAAGAAGGGCGATGTGGTCAAGGCCGTCATCGTCCGCACCAAGAAGGAACGCCGCCGTGCGGATGGTTCCTACATCAAGTTCGACGAGAACGCTGCCGTGATCCTCAAGGGTGACGGCGATCCTCGTGGTACCCGCATCTTCGGTCCGGTCGGTCGCGAACTCCGCGACAAGCGCTTCATGAAGATCATTTCACTGGCCCCGGAGGTGCTGTAGTCATGGCTCAGACCCGTTCGAAGCTGAAGATCAAGAAGGGTGACCTCGTTCAGGTCATCACCGGCGCCAAGCAGGAGCGCGGCGGAGACCGCGGCAAGCAGGGCAAGGTCCTCAAGGTATTCCCTGAGAGCAACCGTGTACTGGTCGAGGGCATCAACCGCATCACGAAGCACACCAAGGTCGGGCAGTCGCAGCGCGGCACCAAGACCGGTGGCATCGAGACCGTTGAGGCATCCATCCACATCAGTAACGTCGCAGTGGTAGACCCGGAGAGCAAGAAGCCCACCCGTGTCGGCTACCGCACCGAAACCGTGGAGCGGGACGGTCGTGAGCGCACGGTCCGCATCCGCGTCGCCAAGGCATCAGGGAAGGATCTGTAATGACTGCTGAAGCCGTAGAAACCAAGATCACCCCCCGCCTGAAGGCCCGCTACGCGTCCGAGATCAAGTCGACGCTGCTGGAAGAGTTCAACTACAGCAACGTCAACCAGGTTCCCCGGCTCGTCAAGGTTGTTGTGAACATGGGTGTTGGAGATGCCGCCAAGGACTCCAAGCTCATTGACGGTGCGGTCCGCGACCTCACCCAGATCACCGGCCAGAAGCCGCAGGTCACCAAGGCACGCAAGTCCATCGCGCAGTTCAAGCTTCGCGAAGGCATGCCGATCGGTGCGCACGCAACACTGCGCGGCGACCGCATGTGGGAATTTGTTGACCGCCTGGTCTCGCTGGCCCTGCCCCGTATCCGCGACTTCCGCGGCCTCAACGGGCGCCAGTTCGACGGAAACGGCAACTACACCTTCGGCCTCACGGAGCAGTCCATGTTCCACGAGATCGACCAGGACAAGATTGACCGTGTCCGCGGCATGGACATCACCGTAGTGACCACTGCCAAGACTGACGCCGAAGGCCGCGCACTGCTCAAGGCGCTCGGCTTCCCGTTCAAATCCGAAGACTAATCAACTACGTTGCAGGTCCGTTCCGGGGTTGCCAGCTGACGCTGGAGTTCACCGGGGTCCGGAAACCGTTACGAGGAAGGGCTAGAGCCCAATGACAATGACAGATCCAGTTGCAGACATGCTCACGCGTCTCCGCAACGCCAACTCGGCTTACCACGATTCCGTGTCAATGCCGTACAGCAAGCTGAAGGCACGCGTTGCCGACATCCTCAAGGCCGAAGGCTACATCGCCGGCTGGAAGGAAGAGGAAGCAGAAGTGGGCAAGAAGCTCACCATCGACCTCAAGTTCGGTCCTGACCGAACGCGCTCCATCGCGGGCATCCGGCGCATCTCCAAGCCGGGCCTGCGCGTTTACGCAAAGTCCACCAACCTGCCGCACGTTCTGGGCGGGCTGGGCATTGCCATCCTGTCCACGTCCTCCGGTCTGCTCACAGACCGCCAGGCAGCCAAGAAGGGTGTAGGTGGGGAAGTCCTCGCCTACGTCTGGTAACGGGAAAGGGAAAGAAACATGTCACGTATTGGACGTCTCCCCATCACCGTGCCTGCAGGCGTAGAGGTCAAGGTTGACGGCAGCCTCGTGTCCGTCAAGGGTTCCAAGGGCGAGCTGAGCCACACTGTTGCCAGCCCGATCCAGGTTTCCCTTGAGGAAAACACGGTCACCGTCTCCCGCCCGAACGACGAGCGCGAGTCGCGTTCGCTGCACGGCCTGACCCGCACCCTGATCTCCAACATGATTGTTGGAGTGACCGAGGGCTACAAGAAGAACCTCGAGATTGTCGGCACCGGTTACCGTGTGCAGGCCAAGGGTTCCGACCTGGAGTTCGCGCTGGGCTACAGCCACCCCGTTGCCGTCAAGGCTCCGGAGGGCATCACGCTCACTGTGGACAGCCCCACCAAGGTATCCGTGTCCGGCATCAATAAGCAGCAGGTCGGCGAAGTTGCTGCGAACATCCGCAAGCTGCGCCGTCCGGATCCCTATAAGGGCAAGGGCATCCGCTACGCGGGCGAGGTTATTCGCCGCAAGGTCGGAAAGGCTGGTAAGTAACCATGTCACTGAGCATCAACAAGAAGCGCATCTCGAAGAGCAAGTCCGCCCAGCGCGGACGGCGCCACCTTCGGGTCCGCAAGCGCATCACCGGTACCGCGGTCCGTCCGCGCCTGGTAGTCAACCGTTCCGCCCGCCACGTATTCGTGCAGGTCGTGGACGATTCCAAGGGCATCACCCTTGCCTCGGCGTCGACCCTCGAAGCCGACCTGCGTTCGTTCGACGGCGACAAGACTGCCAAGGCCAAGCGCGTTGGCGAGCTCGTCGCTGAGCGTGCAAAGGCTGCAGGTATCGAGGCAGTCGTCTTCGACCGTGGTGGTAACAAGTACCACGGCCGGATTGCCGCAATCGCAGACGGCGCACGTGAAGGTGGGCTGGCACTGTGACCGAGCAGAACAACGCAAAGGAAGCCTCATTGAATACGGCAAAGGCTGAGCAGCCAGCAACGGAAGCTCCCGCGGCCGAGTCCACCGGGACGGCGTCAAACACTGACGATCGCCGCGGCGGGCGCAGCGGTGGTCGCGACGGCGGCCGTGGCGGTCGCGATGGCGGCCGTGGCGGTCGCGATGGCGGCCGTGGCGGTCGCGATGGTGGCCGGGATGACAAGGACAAGTTCGTAGAGCGTGTCGTGTCCATCAATCGCGTCGCCAAGGTCGTCAAGGGCGGCCGGCGCTTCAGCTTCACCGCACTTGTGGTTGTCGGTGACGGCAACGGCATGGTCGGCGTCGGCTACGGCAAGGCCAAGGAAGTTCCCATGGCCATCTCCAAGGCGGTCGAGGAAGCCAAGAAGAGCTTCTTCAAGGTTCCCCGCATCGGCGGCACCGTTCCCCACCTGGTTCAGGGTGAGGCAGCGGCCGGCGTCGTGCTCCTGCGTCCGGCATCTCCCGGTACCGGTGTAATCGCCGGTGGTCCGGTGCGCGCCGTGCTGGAGTGCGTCGGTATCCACGACGTCCTCTCCAAGTCGCTCGGGTCCTCCAACGCCATCAACATTGTTCACGCAACCGTTGACGCGCTGAAGCGGCTCGAAGAGCCGCAGGCAGTGGCTGCACGCCGCGGCCTTCCGCTGGACGAGGTTGCCTCCACATCGATGCTGCGCGCAATGCAGGATCAGAAGGCAGGTGCGTAATGGCAACTCCGAAGCGCCTGGTTGCCAGCTCCGCAAAGCTGGAAATCACACAGATCAAGTCCGTTATCGGCGGTAAGCAGAACCAGCGGAACACCCTTCGCTCACTCGGCCTGAAGCGGATCGGGCACACTGTTGTCCGCAATGCTGACGACGTGACCGTCGGAATGGTCAACACGGTTCCGCACCTCGTGAAGGTTGAGGAGGCCAAGTAATGGCAGAGAAGAAGACGGTGGAGGAATCCACCGAGAAGAAGCCGGCCCGCAAGCCTGCTGCCAAGGCCGCTGCCGCTCAGGAAGTTGCTGAGAGCACGCCCCGCGTCCACGCGCTGAAGGTTCACCACCTTCGTCCCGCTCCCGGTGCCAAGACCGCCAAGACCCGCGTTGGTCGTGGCGAAGGCTCCAAGGGCAAGACCGCAGGCCGTGGCACCAAGGGCACCAAGGCACGCTACTCGGTCAAGGCAGGGTTCGCAGGTGGCCAGCTTCCGCTGCACATGCGTCTGCCGAAGCTGCGCGGCTTCAAGAACCCGTTCCGCGTTGAGTACCAGGTAGTCAACCTGGACAAGCTCAACGAGCTCTACCCCGAAGGCGGCGAGGTGTCCGTGGACAGCCTGATCGCCAAGGGCGCAGTGCGCAAGAACCAGCTCGTCAAGGTGCTGGGAACGGGCGACATCGCGGTCAAGGTGGACGTCAAGGTCCACGCCGTGTCCGCCAGCGCTGCCGAGAAGATCACCGCCGCCGGCGGCACGGTCTCGGCACCGTAGTTCCAGCACGGCATCCCGCCGCCGTCGTACCGGTAGCCCTCGGGCATCCGGACGACGGCGGCAGGGGAGCCGGCTGTGATCTGGCTCATGAAGCAATTAGACTCTTGGGAGGCCGGGATCCCCGGCTCACCAGGAGTCTGTTTCCTTTAACGGGCGCTATCGTTGCCCTGGGTTCTCGTACGCCCGGCTCCAGCCGTTAGACTCGGTTGGTGTGTATCGCCCGTGAAGGGCCACTAAGACTTAATCAGGAGGACGCTTGCTTAGCGCTATTGGCCGGGCTTTCCGGACGCCAGACTTGCGGCGCAAGCTGTTGTTCACGCTGGGAATCATCACCATCTTCCGTCTGGGTGCTTTCATCCCGGCGCCCGGTGTTGACTACGGCAACGTGCAGCAGTGTTTGCAGCTCGGCAATACAGAGGGCGGCCTCTACCAGTTTGTTAACCTCTTCAGCGGCGGTGCGCTGCTGCAGGTGTCCGTCTTCGCCCTCGGCATCATGCCCTACATCACGGCCAGCATCATCACCCAGCTCCTCCGTGTTGTCATTCCCCGCTTCCAGGAGCTTCACCAGGAAGGCGCGCAGGGGCAGGCACAACTCACCCAGTACACCCGCTACCTGACGATCGCCCTCGGTCTGCTCAACGCCACGACGCTGGTGTCGCTGGCGCGGTCAGGAGCGCTGCTGGGCAACTGTCCGGTTCCGATCATCCCGGATGACAGCCTCATCACCATCATCCTGCTCATCCTCACCCTGACGGCCGGCACCGGCCTCATCATGTGGATGGGCGAGCTCATCACCGAACGCGGCGTCGGCAACGGCATGTCGCTGCTCATCTTCACCGCCATTGCTGCAGGGTTCCCCACGTCGCTGGGCGAGATCCTGCGCACGCAGGGCTGGAACGTGTTCCTGGGCGTCCTGGTGATCGGCCTGTTCGTAGTGATGCTCGTGATCTTCGTCGAGCAGTCCCAGCGCCGTATCCCGGTGCAGTACGCCAAGCGCATGATCGGCCGCCGTACCCTGGGCGGCAGCAGCACCTACATTCCGATCAAGGTCAACATGGCCGGTGTCATCCCCGTGATCTTCGCGTCGTCGATGCTCTACCTGCCGTCGCTGATCGCACAGTTCAACACACCCACCGACGGACAGACTGCCCCGCCGGAATGGGTCAACTGGATCACCACCTACCTCACCACGGGAGACCATCCCCTCTACATGGCGCTGTACTTCGCGATGATCGTGTTCTTCACCTATTTCTACGTGGCGATCACCTTCAACCCGGAGGAAGTGTCGGAGAACATGAAGAAGTACGGCGGCTTCATCCCCGGCATCCGCGCCGGCCGCCCCACCGCGGAGTACCTCCAGTACGTCCTGTCCCGCATCACCCTGCCGGGCGCCATCTACCTCGGCATTGTTGCGCTCATCCCGTTGATCGCGCTGGTGGCCATCAATGCGAACCAGAACTTCCCGTTCGGCGGCACCTCCATCCTCATCATGGTTGGCGTTGGCCTCGAGACGGTGAAGCAGATTGATGCGCAGCTGCAGCAGCGCCACTACGAAGGGTTATTGCGATGACACGGATGCTCATCATTGGACCGCCCGGCTCGGGCAAGGGAACGCAGGCCGCCCGGATCTCGGAACGGCTGGGTGTGGTGGCTATCTCCACCGGCGACATCTTCCGCGAAAACGTGAAAAATGAAACACCTCTCGGCGTCGAGGCGAAGAAGTACATGGACGCCGGTGACTTTGTCCCGGACAGCGTCACCAACAGCATGGTCCGCGCGCGGCTGGCTGAGGAAGACGTCCAGGACGGGTTCCTGCTTGACGGCTACCCCCGCACGGCGGCACAGGTGACCGAGCTGGATGACATCCTCCGCGAGAATGACTCGACCCTCGACGTCGTCCTCCAGCTCACGGCGGATGACGAGGAGCTGGTGCGCCGGCTCCTGGGACGCGCACGCCTCGACGGACGCACCGATGACAACGAGGTAGTCATCCGGCACCGCCTTGACCTGTACCACGAGCAGACCGAGGCCGTCGTCTCGCAGTATGAAAGCCGTGGCATTGTCACCCGGGTGGACGGCATCGGCGCCATCGATGAAGTGACCGAGCGCGTCATGTCTGCCCTGAAAGTAACGCGGTAGCCGGAATGTTCCGCCAGCAGCGGGTCGAGTACAAGTCGGCCGATCAGATCCGGACCATGCGGGAAGCGGGCCTTGTGCTCGCCGGCGCCCTGGACGAGACGGTGGCGGCTGCCCGGGTGGGCGTCTCCACCCGCGAGCTGGATGGTGTGTTCGCCGCGGTTCTCAAGGAAGCCGGTGCCAGGTCCAACTTCCTTGGATACCACGGCTTCCCGGCCAGTATCTGTACCTCCGTGAACCACGAGGTGGTGCACGGCATCCCCGGCGACTACGTGCTGCAGGACGGCGACATCATCTCGATTGACGGCGGCGCCGTGATCCGGGGCTGGCACTCGGACTCCGCCCGCACCGTCATAGTCGGGAATCCCCGTCCCGAGGACGTCCGGCTGTCCCGTGTCACCGAGGAAGCCATGTGGCGGGGGATCGCTGCTCTCGCCACCGGCAAGTTCGTCGGCGACATCGGGTCCGCCATTGATGACTATGTCTCCTCCGTCGAGGGCCCGGCGCTCGGGATCCTGCAGGATTACGTCGGCCACGGGATCGGCACCCAGATGCATCAGCCACCGGACGTGCTCAATTATCGCAGCGGCCACCGGGGTCCCAAGATCAAGCCCGGTCTGTGCCTGGCGATCGAGCCGATGCTGGTCCAGGGCCGGCTTGAGACTGCCACGCTCGACGACGACTGGACCGTTGTCACTGTCGACGGCAAGCGGGCCAGCCAGTGGGAACACACCGTGGCTGTGCACGACGGCGGTATCTGGGTCCTCACAGCCGCTGACGGCGGCGCTGCTCGGCTTGCGGAGCTGGGCGTCACGCCAGTTCCTCTCCTTTAGGGCGCCAGCCAGGCCGGCTCAAAATTCTCTCTCTTGACGGGCATGCGGGCCGGGTCTATGGTCAGCAACACCCTTGGATTCACCGTTGAACGGACGGGGGAGAAGGAGAACGGCGATGGAAAGCCCCGAAGCGAAAATCGTGGTTGGCGTGGACGGCTCTGATTGCTCAATTCAGGCGCTGCATCTTGCGGCGCGAATGGCGCCCGCGCTGGATGCGAGAGTTCATGCGGTGGCGTGCTGGGACTTCCCGAAGATGTACGCCGACTACATTCCGCCCGACCTTGACGCTTTTGAAGCCTCAGCGGGAAACGCGCTCACGGCGGCGCTCGGCAGGGCGTTCGGGCCTGAGCCTGCGGTCAATGTCAGCCAGGAACTTATCCGCGGTCCAGCGCCGGCCAAACTGGTCGAAGCGAGTGCAGACGCAGTGATGCTCGTGGTCGGCAGGCGCGGCCATGGCGGTTTCATGGGGCTGCATCTCGGCTCGGTGAGCTCAGCATGCGTTTCGCATGCCTCCTGTCCGGTCCTTGTGGTGCACACGGATGATGGTCACCGCGCCGACCATTTCTGGAAGCGCTCCAAGGGCTAGCCGTCCCGGGCCTTTCCGACGGCGT
Source organism: Arthrobacter sp. 35/47 (assembly GCF_000520475.1). Classification (NCBI taxonomy): domain Bacteria; kingdom Bacillati; phylum Actinomycetota; class Actinomycetes; order Micrococcales; family Micrococcaceae; genus Arthrobacter; species Arthrobacter sp. 35/47. Next base: position 22,388 of record NZ_KI914617.1, on the reverse strand, counting down.
TCCGCCGGGTTTATTCACGGCGCCGTGTGCCCGTGCAGCGATTTAACATCTGGACGGCCGTAGCGTAGAGTTGTCCGTTGGTTGTCTCTTCCCCTGTGCCCAATTCTGGGCGGCCCTGGCGAATAGCACGGGCAAAGGATGTAGACAATCAAAACCCAAGACCGTCCGCCCCGCAAGTGGCGGCACAGAAGTTAGCGGAGGATATGGCCAAGAAAGACGGTGTCATTGAGATTGAAGGCACTGTGAACGAGGCTCTGCCCAACGCGATGTTCCGCGTTGAGTTGGCCAACGGACACATTGTTCTAGCCCACATCTCGGGAAAGATGCGTCAGCACTACATTCGAATCCTCCCCGAGGACCGGGTGGTAGTGGAACTCAGCCCTTATGACCTCACCAGGGGTCGTATTGTCTACCGCTACAAATAAGACAAACGCAAAGGAAAACCATGAAGGTCCAGCCGAGCGTGAAGCGGATTTGCGACAAGTGCCAGGTGGTTCGCCGCAAGGGCAACGTACTCGTAATCTGCGAAAACCCGCGCCACAAGCAGCGCCAGGGCTGAATCCTCTTTTGAGGGTCACCCACGCGTAGTAACACCACAGTAAAAAAGCAGCGCAGGGCTCATCCGGAAGGATGCGCCCACACCCCCGGTACGGAGGCCGGGGACCGGGATCTTCCGGGCCGCACTGTTTCAGACCTCCGGTCACCAAAAGGAGAACCGCCACTATGGCACGTCTCGCTGGCGTAGACATCCCCCGCGAAAAGCGGGTTGTCATTGCGCTTACCTACATCTACGGCGTGGGCAAGACCCGTGCAGACCAGACGCTCGCAGAAACCGGGATCAACCCGGAGACGCGCGTCAAGGATCTGACTGACGCTGAGCTGGTTCAGCTTCGCGACTACATTGAAGGCAACTACAAGGTCGAGGGTGACCTCCGCCGTGAGGTAGCTGCAGACATCCGCCGCAAGGTTGAGATCGGCAGCTACGAAGGCATCCGGCACCGCCGCGGCCTTCCTGTGCGCGGACAGCGCACCAAGACCAACGCGCGTACCCGCAAGGGCCCCAAGCGCACCGTCGCAGGCAAGAAGAAGGCCGGCCGCTGACCCTAACCGCCCCCTAACTTAGCTCGCAGAGCTCGCTAAGCCAGGGAACCCGGCGGTCAGGGGCCCAAGCGGACCACCTCAACCCCCTCTTTCTAAAACCTTTGTAGGAGAAGTAATGCCCCCCAAGACTCGTGGAGCGGTGCGCAAGCCGCGTCGCAAGGACAAGAAGAATATCGCCTTCGGTCAGGCGCATATCAAGAGCACGTTCAACAACACCATCGTCTCGATCACGGACCCCAGCGGAGCTGTCATCTCCTGGGCCTCCGCCGGCGAGGTTGGCTTCAAGGGCTCTCGCAAGTCCACCCCTTACGCTGCGCAGACTGCCGCCGAGGCTGCTGCCAAGCGTGCTCAGGAGCACGGCGTCCGCAAGGTCGACGTCTTCGTCAAGGGCCCGGGATCCGGCCGCGAGACCGCGATCCGTTCACTGCAGGCTGCCGGCCTCGAGGTTGGCTCCATCCAGGACGTCACCCCCAGCGCCCACAACGGCTGCCGCCCGCCGAAGCGCCGCCGCGTCTAGTAGCTTCCTTGGCTCCAGGTGCGCCCGCGCTTCAACCGAAGTGCGGGCACCCTGGGGCTGACTGTCGTTTAGCTACTGAGTTCCGCTCTCTAGCTTTCCCTTTCCACCATTTGTGTTGCGTCATATAGCGGATGCTCCCTGAAAGGAAATGTAAGTGCTCATTGCACAGCGCCCCACCCTGACTGAAGAAGTAGTCGCTGACAACCGCTCGCGGTTCGTCATCGAACCGCTGGAGCCCGGTTTCGGCTACACCCTCGGCAACTCGCTCCGCCGCACCCTGCTCTCCTCGATTCCCGGAGCCGCTGTCACCAGCATCCGGATCGACGGCGTCCTGCATGAATTCACCACCGTTCCCGGTGTGAAGGAAGACGTCACGGAGATCATCCTGAACATCAAGAACCTCGCGGTTTCTTCCGAGCATGATGAGCCCGTGGTTGCCTACCTGCGCAAGCAGGGACCCGGCGTTGTGACCGCAGCGGACATTGCACCGCCGGCCGGCGTGGAATTCCACAACCCGGACCTGCACATCGCAACCCTCAACTCGAAGGGCAAGTTCGAGCTCGAACTGACCATCGAGCGCGGCCGCGGGTACGTCTCCGCTTCGCAGAACAAGTCCGGTGACTCGGAGATCGGCCGCATCCCGGTTGACTCCATCTACTCGCCGGTCCTGAAGGTGACCTTCCGCGTGGAAGCCACCCGTGTTGAGCAGCGCACCGACTTCGACCGCCTGATCGTGGATGTGGAGACCAAGGACGCCATCGCCCCGCGCGACGCCGTTGCCTCGGCCGGCACCACCCTGGTTGAACTGTTCGGGCTTGCCCGCGAACTGAACACCGCTGCTGAAGGCATCGAGATCGGTCCGTCGCCCAGCGACGCCGCACTCGCCGCCGACATGGCGCTCCCGATCGAGGATCTCGAACTCACCGTTCGTTCCTACAACTGCCTCAAGCGTGAGGGCATCCACACCGTGGGTGAACTCGTTGCACGCTCCGAGGCTGACCTGATGGACATCCGCAACTTCGGTGCCAAGTCCATTGATGAGGTCAAGGCAAAGCTGGTTGAGCTTGGTCTGTCCCTGAAGGATTCCCCTCCAGGGTTCGACCTTGCGGCCCGCGCCGCTGCGATTGAAGAGGACGACGCCGCTTACGGCGACGACGAACTCTAAACGTTAGACACCTGGCGCCGCCGTTGGATGCGGCCTCGGGCACACTCATGAGGAGATAAAACATCATGCCCACACCCACAAAGGGCCCACGCCTCGGTGGCGGTCCGGCGCACGAGCGCCTGATGCTCGCCAACCTGGCCGCCTCGCTGTTCGAGCACAAGCGCATCACCACCACGGTGACCAAGGCAAAGCGGCTCCGCCCGTACGCCGAGCGCCTGATCACCTTCGCCAAGAAGGGTGACCTCGCCTCGCGCCGTCGCGTCCTTGCTGTCATCAGCAACAAGGGCGTTGTCCACGAGCTGTTCACGGACATTGCACCCGCTGTCGCCAACCGCAACGGTGGCTACACCCGCATCACAAAGATCGGCAACCGCAAGGGCGACAACGCTCCCATGGCTGTCATCGAGCTGGTGCTGGAGGCGGTTTCCGCCAAGCAGGCCGTCGTCGGCGAAGCTGAGCAGGCTGCAGGCAACGCCGCTGCCCGCGACGCTGCAGCTGCCGCTCCGGTTGCGTCGGCTGAGTCCGCGGATTCGCCGGAATCGGCCGATTCCGCAGAGTCGGCTGAGTCCGCTCCCTCGGCAGCTTCGGCTGACGAGGTAGCTGCTGAAGACACCACGGTCAGCGCCACCGAAGGCGACGCTGAAGAGACCGTTGTGATCGAAGAAGGCTCCGTGCCGGAAGCAGACGAGAAGAAGTAGTTCTTCTGCGCACCTTCTGACACACATGAACGAACAGATGCCCGTCATCCCGCCCGCGGATGGCGGGCATTTGCGTGTCCGGATCGATTTTGCGTACGACGGCGGTCCCTTCTCGGGATGGGCCGTCCAGCCCGGTCTGCCGACCGTTCAGGGAACCATCGAATCCGGGCTTGAGCTGCTTTTCCGGCGCCACGTCCGCCTCACGGTGGCCGGCCGGACCGACGCCGGCGTCCACGCCCGCGGTCAGGTCACCCACATCGACCTGGATCCTGCGGAGTGGTCCGCCCTGAGCCGCGGCCGGGAGATCAATCCCGCAGCGGCCCTGAAGCGGCGCCTCCAGGCAACCGTCAACCGGTATCTGCCGCCCAACGCAGCCGCCCGCACGGTCTACGCTGCGAACCCGGCATCGCCCGTCGTGGTGCGCGCCGTCAGCCTGGCGCCCGCCGGATTCGACGCACGGTTCTCCGCCCTGTGGCGCCGTTACAGCTACCGCATCGCTGACCGCTCCGAACTGCAGGATCCGCTGAGCCGCGGCACTGTGCTCTGGCACTCCGAGGAACTCGATGAGCGGCTCCTGAACTCAGGTGCACAGCCGCTGCTGGGCCTGCAGGACTTCCGCGCCTTCTGCAAGCCGCGCCCCGGCGCCACAACTGTCCGCGAACTCCAGCGTTTCGAGTTTGAACGCGAGGCTGACGGCGTCCTCCGCGCCACTGTCCAGGCGGACGCGTTCTGCCACAACATGGTGCGTGCGCTCATAGGATCGGCGCTGCGCGTCGGCAGCGGCGAAGAGCCGCCCGAGTGGCTGGGGGAGCCC
>NZ_KI914617.1:7214-17993 GCF_000520475.1 Arthrobacter sp. 35/47 | reverse complement strand
GGCTTCAATCCCGCCGCAAGGATGCCCGGTCAGTTCTCGCACCGGCTCACCCGCTGGTGCTGGAGGAAGTGCGCTACCCCGACGACGCCGCCGAGCTGGCACTCCGCGCGTCACTCACCCGTGCCAGGCGGGAGCCCTGAGATCAGCTCGGTCGGTCAGAGCGTGTCCCCAGAAAATGCCAAGAACCCGCGCGCATAGTAGCGGTATGGGACAGCAACTAGCCGACGAGGTGGTCGCCATTCACGGCGTACTCACCGACACGCGCCCGATTGATTTTCATGGTGCCGGAGTGGCAGGAACTATCAATCGACTCACAATTCCACTCAGGGAACGTGGGATTGCAGTGCAGCTTGAGACACCTCATCACGGCATGGCGATCGACCGAGCAAGTGCGGCCCTCCTGTACCGGTGCGCTCAGGAGCTCCTGAGCAACATCTACAAATACGCTGAAGCCACTACGGTCACGGTCCGGCTGGCAAGTACGTACCACGGTATCCAGCTTCGGGTGTCGGACGACGGGGTCGGGTTCAATGTGCCTCGGGCCACTACCGGGAGGCGCTCCGGGATGGGGCTTCGGCTCATGCGCAGTGCAGTGGATCTGGCAGGCGGGACCACCGTCATCAGCGCAGTCCCGGGCCAGGGGACAAGCATCTCGGTGACCTTACCGGTGGACTGAGGTTGGTCGGTTATCCCAGGGCTGGGGCGCCCGGCGTCAGCGGAAGCTATGCCCCGCGCCGCGTTAGTTCTGTTCCGGCCGGTGCAGCGGCAGCGTCACCGTAAACGTGGTTCCAGCGCCCGGCTGGCTGGTGCAGCGGATGGTTCCGCCGTGGCTGTCGACAATCGCCTTGGTAATTGACAGGCCCAACCCAACGCCGGGGATAGTGGATTGACGGGCGGCCTCCGTGCGGAAGAACTTTCCGAAGATCAGCTTGGTCTCGTTCGGGGACATGCCGATGCCCGTGTCCTGCACCTCGAGCAGGGCCGAGTCGCACTCCTCGCGGGCCCGTACGGTGACGGTCCCGCCGTCGGGCGAATACTTGATCGCGTTGGACAGAAGATTGTCGATCACCTGCCGGATCCGCAATGGGTCGGAGCTGGTCCAGAGGATGTCCGGGACATCCGCTTTCAGACTGACCCCCGTATCTGCAGCCTGCGGGCCGGCCGATTCAATGCTGTTCTCCACCAGACCCGTGAGGTCGGTGGGGCGCAGGTGAACGCTGGCTGCCCCGGACGCCGAGGCAAGCAGGTTGGACACCAGCGCGTACAGCCGTTCGGCGTTGCGGCGGGCTACCGAGAGCTGGCGTTCGGTGTCGGCCGGCAGGCCATGGTCCTCGTCATCCAGCACGAGATCAAGGTGCCCGATGATCGAGGTGAGCGGCGTCCACAGCTCGTGGGACACGTTGGATACGAAGTCCTCTTTGGCGCGGAGCGCCTCGACCATATCGGTGACGTCGCTGGAGACGATCACCGATCCGGCGAATTGCCCATCGCCGTCCTTGATGGCGGTTGCGGCGGTCATGACGGCGCGCTGTGATTCCTTCGGACCGATCCACACGAGGTAATTGGCGAAGGTCTCGCCGGCCGCCGCGCGATGCACCGGGTACCGGTTGGGCTGTACCGGAGTGGATTTGTCCGCCGCGTAGAGGTGGCTGCCGCCGTCGTCGTCCTGTTCACCGGCCTTGACGAGGCGGTCATAGGACCGCTGCTGCCGGTTGGTAAGGGTGCGGTTGCCATGTGCGTCCAGGGCAACCAGCCCGACGTCGATCGTGTCGAGAATGGCTTCGAGAACCAAAGCGCGTTCGGCGTTCTCGCCCTGCAGCCGGTCGACCTCCGCCTTGGACGCTTCGAGTTTGCGCTGGCTGTAGTCAGAGTTGAGGCTGGCGAAGCGGAGGGACACGGAGACGGTGGCCATTGCCAGGCCGAGGAGGACGGCTGTCCAGAACTGGCTGGGGGGCGCGAATCCCAGGAGCGGGGGAACCGCCAGGATGACGAAGGGCCCCAGGAAACTTGCGAGCAGGCTCAGCCTCGTCCGTATGGCCGATGCGGAAATCCAGATCACGGGGAATATAGCCAGAAGGCTCAGCCCGGGCAGCACGTCCACCGAGCCGTTACGGGTCAGGCCGATGGCCACGAAGTCAAGCAGCGGGATGATCACGTAGGAGCCCGGCCGGAATCTCTCCCACGGGGTCAGGAAGCTCGCGGCGAGCAGTCCGGCGTGCAGCACCAGTCCGGCGAGGAACAGGGGATTGGTGAACAGGGAGGGCGCGGTGATGGAGACGATAGTCGCGATGATGGCTACAAGGAGCGCCAGCGGCAGCTCACATAACCCGATCCGCGTGCGGTAGTGCAGGGTTGAATAGAGGTGCTTCGCCTTCAGGTACATCACGCGTTCACTCATGATGTCGCCTGGCACGCGCACAGAACACTGAGGACATGCCTCTGAGACCACGACATAACGACCATTATGTCCCTACTTGGGACATAACGGGGAACCAGAACTCCCGGATGGTGCACGAAGTTCCCTATTTGAGACCGGTCCGCGCGTATGCTGTGAAACACGCGGCAGTTTCAGGACGGTCGCACTGGTCCGCCAATTGTGATCAGGTAGAACAAACAGTCCTGTCGGGGCAGGGGGAATAGTGGCCGATCCAGGTACAGCCGTAGTCATCGAGGATGATCTCGACGTGCGCAACCTTTTGAGCACGGTGCTTACGCAATCCGGGTTTACAGTCCAGGCCGCCGCCGATGGGCGCAGCGGGGTTGAGGCCGTCAAGGAGCACAATCCCACTTTGGTCACCCTTGATGTGGGGCTGCCGGACATCGACGGCTATGAGGTGCTGCGCCGGATCCGCGGATTCAGTGACTGCTACGTGATCATGCTGACCGCCCATGACGAGGAAATCGACACGCTCACCGCATTGCAGGCAGGCGCCGATGACTACGTCACCAAGCCCTTCCGCCCACGCGAGTTGCGGGCCCGGATCGCCGCGATGCTGCGGCGCCCGCGGAGTGGCCCTCCCAGTGAAAAGCCAACGACGGCGGCGGCACCTCCTGCGGAGGAAACGGCACCGCCGGCGCGGCCGGACTCGCTTCTGCGCCACAACGGTCTGGTGCTGGATAAGGACACCCGGACGGTGACCGTGCGGGGCGAGGAACTGGTGCTGACGCGCAGCGAGTTCGATCTGCTCCATGAGCTGCTGCGCAGCGCGGGAGCCGTCCGGACCAAGGGAGACCTGGTGCGGGTGGTCCGGGGGCAGTATTACCGGACCGACACCTACATCAGTGAAGCAGATGAACGTGCCATCGAGGTGCATATAGGGAACCTGCGCCGGAAGCTGGGGGAGGACCCCCGGAGCCCCCGTTGGCTGATGACCGTGCGCGGGGTCGGCTACCGGCTGGTGCCGAGACGAGCCGACTGAGTTCCAGGGTCCGGGTTAGTTCTTCTGAAGGTGCATGACCGTCAGTTCCCGCATGGTGCGGAGCCCACAGCGGTGCAGGTGGGGTAGCACCGCCGCAGCTTCGTCAAGACTGCCTTCCCGGAGCAGTTTCTCCAGCCCGCGTGCCAGCGCAACCAATTGGGTTGCTCCCACCATGGTGGACGTGATCTTGAGGCTGAGGACTGCGTCGAGTGACGCCGCCTGGTTTTGGCGGGCAACGGCCGAGGAGAGGCGCAACTCCCGCTCATCCCAGACAGCAACGTAATCGCGCACAAAGGCCCGGGCAGCCGCGGCGCTGTCGAGCTGATCCTCAAGATCATGGAGCACGTCAGGATCGACCAGCGGTGCCCTGTCTGTGCGGTCGCCGCCGCTCAGGTCACCCCGCGCATCAGCATCGTCAACAGAGTGCAGGGGTTCTGCGTCACTGTCGTCCGCGCTGCAGCAGGAGAGGGTCATGAGCTAACGCTACTTTCTGAATCTAGGAGAAGTGGGTGAAACGGGTGATGCTGTGGAAAGCCTGCGGAATTCTTCGGCTTGCGCACTCTGCGACTCTGAACTTGAAGTTCAGGAGCCGCTGAACGTCGCAATGGCGTTGATGATTGCCGGCCCGAGAATAATGATGAACAGCACGGGGAAAATGAAGAACAGCAGCGGAAACAGCACGGTCACGGGCAGCTTCATGGCCTTTTCCTCGGCACGCTGGCGCCGCTTGACGCGCATCACCTTCGCCTGGGTACGGAGAACGCCGCTGAGCGCGATGCCGTAGGCGTCCGCCTGGACGATCGCCTTGACGAAGCTGCGGAGTTCAGGGATGGTCGTGCGGTCGGCGAGGGCCAGGTAGGACTCGCGCCGGCTGCGGCCCACCTGCATGTCCTGCAGGGTGCGGACCAGTTCTTCGGCGAGCGGTCCCTTGCCCGTTTCGCCGGCCCGCTGCATGGCGCTTTCGAAGCCGAGGCCGGCCTCGACCGAAATCAGCATCTGGTCCAGGGTGTTCGCCAGTTCCAGCTGCATTGCCTTCTGCCGTTCCTGGCCTTTGCTGTAGAGCAGGAGATCCGGGATGAAGTAGCCCAGCACGGTCAGAAAGATGGCGAGCATGGTGATCATTGGTTTCTGGGCGGCGCTCGCCATGAGGTAGCCGAGTCCCGCACCGACGAGGCAGAGCGCGGGCTTGGCGCCCAGCACACGCCCCAGGGGCAACGTCGCGGGGCGCCCAGCAAGCGCGAGCAGCTTGTCCAGTTTCTCGATATACGACGCCGGGGTCAGCCTGAAACCGAAGCGCGCCAGCGTGCCGAAGCGCTCAGCACGGACCTCCTCGGACGCGCTGATGCCACGGGTGAGATTGGCCTGGACGCTCTTGTAGATCTTGTTTCCCGGGTCGAGCAAAGCCCACGCCAGGTATCCGAGGGGAGCGGCGACGAGCAGCAGGGATGTCAACAGCACTGGATTCACGCCGGCCTCCTAGAACTTCAGATCGATGATTTTGCGTAGCCACAGGCAGCCGATGGTCATCATGACCACCGACGCGCCGATCATGACCCAGCCCAGCGGCTCCTCGAACAATGGGTTGACGTAGCCGGGGCTCACCACTGTGAGCATGGCGCCAATGGCGAACGGCAGTGCCACGAGGATGTACGCCGAGAACTTGCCTTCCGCGGCGAGCGCGCGGATCTGTCCCTTGATTTCGCTGCGCTCGCGGATGGTCGCCCCCACCTGGTCGAGTACATCCGCGAGGTCCCCGCCGACCTCGCGGTTGATCTGGATGGCCTGCGCTATCCAGGTGAAATCTTCGCTTTCCATCCGGGTGGCGGTGTCGGTCAGGGACGCCAGCAGATCCTTGCCCAGGCTGGTCTCCGTCACGACGCGGCGCATCTCATCCGAGGTTGGAGCATCGGCCTCAATCGCAGCGGCATCGATAGCCCGCAGAATACTGTGGCCGGCCCGTAGGCCGCCGGTGAGAAGCTGCAGGGTATCGCCGAGCTGGTCATCAAACTTTGCACGCCGGCGGCTGATCCGGAAGATCAGGGCGAGGTGGGCCACGAGTGGAGCCAGGAGAAGAAACAGGATCCCCAGCAGAGGGCCGCCCACCACCAAGCCGAGGGCCAGTCCGCCAAGGCCGCCGGCAATGACCAGCAGGAACATGTCCGCCTGGGTCAACCGAACGCCAGCCGTTTCCAGAAGCTCCGGACGGTAGAGCCGCTGCGGACGTTTCTTCAGAAAACGCTCCACGGAACGCACCGCGGATCCGGCGAACCGGGTGAGCTTGGAGTCCGACTCTTCGACCGGCGGACGACGGCGGTCCAGGGGGACCGCAGACTGGTGCGGTCGCGTGGCAAGGAAGAGCAGCCCGAGGGCAGCGAAAATCAACGCCGTCCCATACAGGAACATTAGGTTCGTCGGGGTCATCGGTGCTACCTCCGGCCGCTCAGCGCAGCGCCGAACACCGCCGGAGATACGGTGATGCCCATGTCCTCGAAGCGCTCCATAAAACGTGGCCGGATGCCGGTAGGGATCGGCTTGCCCAAGAAGCGTCCGGAGGAATCCACCCCCGCCGAGTAATCGAACACAAACGCGTCCTGGAGAGTGACGACGTCGCCCTCCATCCCCTGCACTTCGGTGACGTGGGTGATCCGGCGGCTGCCATCCCGAAGGCGGGAGATCTGAATGACCAGATGGACGGCGGACGCAATCTGTTCGCGGATGGCGCGGAGCGGCAGGTCCATACCGGCCATCAAGACTAGAGTCTCCAGACGCGCGACGGCGTCTCGCGGGGAATTGGAGTGGACCGTGGACAGGGAGCCGTCGTGGCCCGTGTTCATGGCCTGGAGCATGTCGAGGGACTCACCGCCACGGACCTCACCGATGACGATGCGGTCGGGCCGCATACGCAGGGAGTTGCGCACGAGGTCACGGATGGTTACCGCGCCCTTTCCCTCGGTGTTCGGCGGGCGGCTTTCGAGGCGCACCACGTGCTGCTGCTGAATCTGGAGCTCCACGGCATCCTCGATGGTGACGATGCGGTCGCCGTGGGGCAGGAAGGAAGAGAGCACGTTGAGCAGTGTCGTCTTGCCGGTACCGGTGCCGCCGGACACGATGATGTTCAGCTTCGCCTTGACGCACGCGTCAAGCAGTTCCGCCATTTCGGGGGTCAGCGTCCCGAAATTGATGAGGTTCTGCACGGTCAGCGGCGTCTTGCTGAACTTACGGATGGTGAGTGAGGAGCCGTTCACGGCCAGCGGCGGGATCACGGCGTTGACACGGGAGCCGTCTTCGAGGCGCGCGTCCACAAAGGGGGAGGACTCGTCAATGCGGCGGCCGACCTTGGAGACAATGCGTTCGATCACCCGGCGCAGGTGCTCCTCGGACTTGAACCGGGTGTCGGCGAGGACCAGCTTGCCGCGGCGTTCGATGTAGATCTGGTCCGCCCGGTTCACCATGATCTCGCTGATGTCCTCGTCGTCCAGCAGGCGCTGGAGAGGGCCGAAGCCAAGCACATCGTCGGCAACATCCTGAATGAGGCGGCGGCGCTCGTCCGGCGTGAGCGGAACCTGCTCGGCATCGATGACCTGGCTCAGCTCTTCGCGGGCAACGACGCGAAGGTCTTCTTCCTTCAGGGTGGAGTCACTGAAACGGGCACCCATGCGCTCGTAGAGCGCTTCCGCCGCACGCTGCTTCAGCCCGGCGAAAACGTCAACGCGGCTGCCGTGAGTTTCCGGACCGGCGCTGGCGGAGCCGGCGACGACGGCGCTCTGGTAGACGGACGAGGGAGCTTCCCCCGCCGAGGGCGTAGACGTTGACGGTTCAGGTTTACGCGGAGGTGGGCTCTTGACGGGCGCTGACGGGTCTGCCTGCTGAAGGCGTTCTGAGAGTTTCATCAAATAACCACCCTCCGGTGCAGTTTGCGCTGGCTGGTTGCCCGCCATTTCGGATCGAATCGCTGGACCAGGCCACGAAGCTTTTTGGTGGCGGGGTCCCGTACGTCGTTTTGCAGCAGCGGTACTCCCCGGTTGGTGGCCAGGGAGAGCCCTCGTGAGCGGGGGATCGAGACGTCCACAGGCGCACCGAGGGTAGCTTCGACATCCTGGACCGATAACCCGGTTTTGGAGTCGGCAAAGTTCAGGACAACGTGGCGAGACTCGGGAAAGAGATCGAGCTTGCCGAGAACGTTGAGGCCGGAGCGCAACCCACGCACGCTGGGCACATCCATGCCGGTGACCCAGACGGCGTCCGTACACTGTTCGAGGGCTGCGAGGCTGTGCTCGGTGAGCCCGGGCCCAGTGTCAATGACCACATAGGGGAACTCTGAGGTCAACTGTTGTATGAGGACCGCCAGCTGATCGGCGGAGATGCTGTCGGCATCGGCAGGATTCGACGGAGCACACAGCGCGTAGATTCCCGACGGATGTGGCGTCAGAAACGCTTTCAGCACCATCGTGTCTTCACTTGCGGAGCCTGAAACGGCGTCGAGCACCGAGTATTCGGGTGTGAGGTACAGGTTGGAGGCGACGTCGCCGAACTGGAGGTCGAGGTCCACCAGCACAACGCCCATGGGGGCCAGCTTGCCAAGCCCCACCGCGAGGTTGGTTGCGATGGTGGTCTTCCCAACTCCACCCTTGGGGGAGAAAACACCGATCACCATTCCCTGGTCCTGCTTGGCTACGGTCTGCACGTGTTCTGCGCGGTGGCGGCTGGCATACGCCTGACACGCGCGTTCAAGCAGCAGTCTGATGCTCGGGATATCGGCCGTCGGATCGATGACGTCGCGGATACCAGTCCGCATCGCGGACAGCACCACGTCGGCGTTCTCCTCAGCGACCAGCACCATGCTCAGGTTTGGGAAGCGGACATCGACGATTGTTGCGAGGCGCAGTGCACCGTCCAGAGGCACACCGGGCCCGAGGACCAGCACCTCCGGTTGCTGGACCATCAGCAGATCCAGCACGTCTTCCGGCTGGGCGACCAGGTTGGGACTGAAGGTCAGCACATCACCGGCGAGTCCACCAGCGGTGGCAAGGCGAAGTTTTTCCTCGAAGGAGACATCGGCTGTGATGAGAAGGAAGCGGCTCATCGGTACAGTTCCTCGTCGTTGACAATGAATGGGGGAGCGTCGCCCTCTGCGGCGGTTGCCTTGCTGAGCCAGATGGACTCGAACTCGCTGGCGAAGACAAGCCGGGTGGCCTGGTCGGGATTGAGGGCGATGGTCACCATCAGGGAACCGCTCGGCAGCGCCTCAGCTTCTGCTGCAGCTATTTCTTCCTCGGTCATCTCCACGCCCTCGGCAGCGGGTGCGGGCTCTGGGGCGCGTTGCACGGACGAGACAAGAACTCTGGGTACAACCAGTTGGGTGGACTTTTCGCTGCCGGAGGACTCCCCGCCCTCCTCTTCTCCTTCGGATCCGCCCGCGCCCATGGACATGAACACGCCGACATAGTCCCCGGGAGCAACCCGCCCACCGGCGATGCGCTGCGGCTCAACAAGGATGGATACTTCATGCAGCCCCGCGGGAACTTCTACAGACCCAGGGGTCACGAGGTCTTCGGGCTTGACCAGCCGCTCTGCCACGAGTTGCTCACCTGGCACTAGGTCAACCGCTGTCACCATGCCCGCGGATCCTTCGAGGGTGGGGAGCGCCGTGTCAGCGACCGACTTGCCCGGCAGCTGGGTGGTTGCCACGGAGGCGGCGAGATCCGCAACCGGCGTGCCAGCCGGAACTTCAGCCTGAACCACCAGGACGTCGACCGGTTCGAGGTCCTCAACGGCACGGGCGTCGGCGCGGTTGGCATAGGCAAATACCATGACCGCTCCGACGAGGGCGAGGACTATAGCGGCGACGCCGGCGATGAGGCGGGACTTCACAGGGAGCTCCAGATACTAGAAATTGAAATCAGCTGGTGAGTTTGACAACGGTGGCGCCATAGGGCGTGACGGGCCCCAGTTCATAGTCGCTGGACAGCGCCGTGTAGGTAATAAAGCGTCCAATGATGCCTCGGCATGAACCGGAACACGCGTTGGTCCCTGCCCACTCCGTCCTGTTGCGAAAGGTCAGCGGCAGCGTGCTCGCGCCAGCGAACTTCCAGCCTCGGACCTCGAATGCAGCGAACGCGTTGACGTCGTAGATCGTTCCTGATCCCGTTCCAGTCACTGATTCGAAGACGGGCAGGAGCACAATAACGGGCTTGCCTGCGTTTATGTCCGCTGCCCATCCGTTGAGCAAGTTATCGCAGTTCCCGGGCGGGTCATTGCCCGTGTTCGTGGACGCCTCGTTGACGGCAATGTCAATATAGGCGCCACAGCTTCCCGGGTCTTGTACGAGCCAACCGAAGCCTCCGGGCGTATCCCCCCCAGCGGATGTGCTAGGACAATCGTCAGTCGTACTGTCGCCATGGCTCCGAATGAGCTGGACCGCACCGTCAATCAGTACATTCGTGACCTGACATCTCGAGATGGTCAGCGGGAAGGGCGATGTTCCTTTGCTCGGGCTCCCCCAGATCACAGAAGATTTTGCCACAACCGACGACGCCGGTATGCCGAGCACATTGGCGAAGTAGAGCGAGACCCGGTTATCTGTCCTTCCAGCTTCGAGAGGATCAGCGGTGACAGTGACCTTGCGGTTCGGTACATCCAGGGCGATGGACTGGACGTTACTGAGATTGTCCAGCGAATTCTTGTCCACCAAATCCTTCGCGAGTGGCGAGGTGATGGTGCACTTAGGGTCCGCGGTGTTCTTGGCGCACGCCTGTGCGATCCCAAGAGCGCCGGCGTCTGCCCCGTTCTGAAGTTGAGCTTTCTCGGAATAGAGCAGTCCGACGTCAACTGCGAGGGCACCGAATCCGAGCAGGACCACCATGAGAAGAGCGACGATAACTGCGGCAGCGCCGCGTTCTCCGTCCTGCTCAGGTGCTAACCGCCGCATTGCATAACACCCCTGCCTGTCATCGAGAATGGGCCCGCGATGCCTGTCAGCGAGCTCAGACTGTAGGAGATGGTCATGGATACCTGCCGACCGGCGGCGCATGTAGTGGGGCTCGGGCTTGAGGCAGGTGTCGTCGCGAAGGTGAAAGCGAAGGTTGGGTTGGTCGCCGTCGGATTCAGGGTAGACATGGCGTTGGTGGCCGCGGTCCGGGCATCCGCCTGCACGGTGGTAATCGCCATGACGCGCACCCCTTCACGGGCAGCGTTGGTGAGGGTCACCTGTGCGTTGTAGGCCCGGCCAAATTCCATGATGCCGAGGAGCAGCAGGAGGAGGACAGGAAGAAGGAGCGCCATTTCGACAGCTACGGCTCCGCGCTCGTTCTTCTGACCCATTTCGTTCCTCACATTGTGACGGGTTGGTGTGGCGGGTAGA
>NZ_KI914617.1:0-7114 GCF_000520475.1 Arthrobacter sp. 35/47 | reverse complement strand
GCACAACCGGTGCCGGCGGCGTCTACGACCTGGCCTTGAATCTTGCAGGAAACCTCCATGAACATGTCGTTCATCTGGCCACCGAGGAGGGTGACAGCTGCGATGATGACGACGGCGATGAGGGCAACCATGATGCCGTACTCAACGGCGGTGGCGCCGGTCTCGTCGCGGGAAGCGCGAGCCTTGACCGTATTTGCGAAAGATACGAGGTGAGACAGCATTTGGGGTTCTCCTGTGTACGAGATGGTGTGGCTGGCGTTCACCAGCTCTGAGAAAAAAGTTAGCAGTGGAAAACCCCGTTATTACCCGGCTTGAACCAATCCTGCGCGAACCCTAACCGTGGACCGTTTTCCTGCGCTCTTTCTTGCGTCTTTCTTGCGCTTACGTGCCGCTTTCCGCGGACTGCAATCGCCCGTCGTGCAGCTCCAGAACCCGGTCCGCACGCTGCACCAGCAACGGATCATGGGTGGTCACAATGGCCGCCACCCGATGGCTGCGCACCAGATCGCTCACCAGATCCATCATGGCGCCGGCGGTCACGCTGTCGAGCTGCCCGGTGGGTTCGTCGGCGATCAGCACCTTCGGCCGGTTCGCCAGAGCCCTCGCCAGCCCCACCCGCTGCTGCTGGCCACCCGAAAGCTCCGCCGGCCGCTGGTGACGATGCCGTGCCAGGCCCACGAGTTCCAGCAGCTCATCCACCCGGTTCTGCCGCTCCGCGGGACGCATACCGACAAGGCGCATCGGCACCTCGACGTTCTCCGCCGCGCTGAGGATCGGGATCAGTCCGAAGGACTGGAACACAAACCCGAGGTGCGTCTGCCGCAGCACCACCCGATCGGACTCCCGCATCGCCGTCAGCTCGAGATCCCCCACGAACACGCTCCCGCTGTCCGGCTCATCGAGCCCGCCGATGCAGTTCAGCAGCGTCGTCTTCCCGGATCCGGAAGGCCCCTTCACCACCAACAATTCGCCGGCCTGCACGGACAGCGAAACGTCCGTGCAGGCGCGCACTGCGCTTTCACCGGCGCCATAAGTCTTCGTCACCCCGACCGCCCGCAGCGCAGGAGCAGCCACGCTCATCGGGCTTCCTCCGAATCAGTCCGGGTGTCCGCCGGCGTCACGCGCACATGATCCGGCTCCAACCCCAACCGCACCCGGTCCTTCATGTCCAGACTCTCCATGAACTCCTGCGGCAGCTGCAGCCTCCCAACCCTGTCGATCACCGCAAACTCCTCGGCAATCAGGTGCTCATCGCCGTCGTTATTCAGGCCGGTCCGGCGCAGGGTCTCCGTGGAGCAGCGGCCGTCACGGATCTGCACCGTGCGCTTCACATGCCCGGACACGGTGGGATCATGCGTGACGATCAGCGTGGTGGTGCCCAGTTCCTCGTTCACCCGCCGCATTGCCTCGAGCACCTCGGCGGAGGTGTGCTCGTCCAGCTCGCCGGTCGGCTCGTCCGCCAGAATCACCTTCGGCTGGTTGGACAGTGCGACGGCGAGAGCCACCCGCTGCTGCTCCCCGCCGGACATTTCTCCCGGACGGCGGTCCCGGCAGTGCGCCACACCGGTCAGCTCGAGCAGCTCAGCGACGCGCGCGTCCGGATTCCTCCGCCCGGTGATCGCCAGAGGCAGCGCCACGTTTTCCGCAGCGGTCAGGTACGGCAGCAGGTTCCGCGGCGTCTGCTGCCAGATGAACCCGACGGTTTCCCGCTGATACCGCGAGCGTTCCCTGCGGCTGAGTCCCAGCAGGTCGACGCCAGCCACCTGGGCCTTCCCCGCGGTGGGACGGTCCAGCCCGGAGAGGAGGGTGAGCAGCGTCGACTTCCCGGACCCGGACGCACCGACGACTGCGGTCATCTCACCCGGCATCACCGTCAGGTTCAGACCCTGGAGGGCCTGCACCTCAATGCCTTCCCCCTTGAAGATCCGCACTACGTCCTCGCACAGGATGTGCGGCTGCGTACTGGTCATCATCGTGCCCACCTCAGATATCCGTTCCACCAAGAACCGCTGCCAATCGCTGCCGCCTGCCGGCAGTAACCGCGCCAACAACCGACGCCGCCACCACCAACAGGAATCCCGCCATCAACCCCAGAAGCAGCCCCGGGTGCAGGGCCAGCGCGGGCTCTTCGCTTCCGCCGGTGAATGCCGACAGGTTGAGTGCGCCCAGAATCACGAACGGCAGCAACAACCCCAGCGCCGTCCCCGCCAGCATCGCGGCGCCGGTCATCGGCCCAAGCTCCCAAAGCGTCAGCGCACCATCCCGCCGCTGTGGAAACCCGAGCGTGCGCAAAAGGGCGATCAGCCGGTTGCGCGCCGGCGTATTCGCCACCGCCGTCATGACGACCGTCAGCGAGCACAGGACGGCCATTGCTCCAATAACAACCCACAAACCAAGCTGCAGCCCCCTCCCGGACGCGGACGCCAGAACCCGCTCAACCTGTTCACCCGGCGTCTGCTGCAGGACCGGCCCGCTGGCAATGTCGGCGACAGTATCCGTCACCCAACCGGCGTCGTCGTGCAGGTCCACCAAAAGTACTGACGGCTCGAACGTCCGCTCCTCCACAGCGCCGACCGCTGCCTCGTCAACCAGCGCCCACGCGGTGGTGGAGGAGAACACCACCTCCGCCGGGCCGGTTCCCACTACCTCCGCCTCCACGGACATACCGCGATAGCGCAGCTCAAGAGTGGTGCCCTCCTCGAGGTCCAGCGCCGGTGACACCACCACGGGCAATGCGTCCCCAGATGCGCGCTCCGAGAGGGCGTTCAACAGGTCCGCAGGAAACGCGCCGGAGAGGCCCTCCTGCACTGCCAACAGGGCATCAGGGCTGACGGCGTGGAGGTCGACGTCCTTCGTCTGGCGCCCGCCCGTCTCCGTCCGGAGCCTCCCCAGATCGGTCACCGCCGCTACCGACGCGACTCCCTCCACCGACCGGATCTGCTCCACCTGTTCCCCATTGAACGGCGGCCCCTGGATCCGCAGGTCCGCACCGACGCGGGCCTCCGCCGCAGCCGTGACGCCCTCACGGAACGTGGACAGCAGCACACCGGAGAGGAGAACGACGGCGAGCCCCACCACCAGCGCGAGCACCGGCACCAGCCCGACGCCGGGCGACCGCACCGCACGCGATGCCCCGAGGAACCCCACCAGCCCCGGACTCCGCCGCCGGACCCGCGCAAACCACTCGAGTGGCAGCGGATACAGCCGCAGCACCAGCACGCCGACGGCCAGCGCAATAAGCAGCGGCGTCGCCGACAGCAGCGGATCCGCTTCCCCGTACTCCAGGGACCCCTGCACCAGTCCTCGCCCGGCGAGCAGAATGGTCGCGATTACAGCCAGCACGACGACGGCGGCCTCCGCACTCACGCGCCACCGGTTACGTGCTGAGGAGGTAAGGTCCTGCCGGGTCTGCACCTCCGGACGGTGCTGCACCGCCATCAGCACCGCGGGCAGGAAAGCCGCCAGCACCGGCCAGAGAAGATGCGCCGGTGAGAACGGCACCGGTACTAACAGGAACGCCGCCAGGGCACCGAGCGCCGCGGCCGGGACGCCGATGAGAAGCCCGTCGAGTGCCAGGGCACCGCGCAACTGCAGGTCACCCGCTCCCCGTGCCGAGGCGAGGGCCAGGGCGCCCCGCCGTCGTTCGAGGAGAAGCCGTACCGCGAGGGCCGCGGTGGCCAGGCAGACGCCCAGCGGCCCGGACGCAAGGAGCGCCAGGATCTGGTGGGTGGACGCGGCCCGCTGGGTAGCGTCCGCCATGGCGGCAGGCGTTTCCGAGCCGAACACCACCGTGGGTCCGGGAGAAACGGCGGACGGAACGTGCTGCGGGGTACCGAGGAATTCGCGCAGCTGGGCTGCCGTCCGCCCGGCGGTGCCCGCGGTGAGGGTATCGGTGGAGACCGGATACCAGTAGGACGTCTGCACGTGGTCGACAGCCGGCGCGAGGAAGGGAAAGGCTGCGGGGGAGACGAAGGCCGTTGCGTTGACCGCCGTCCCGGTGTCCGGGTTGAAGTCCTCCGCCGCCGTGAGCAGCGAGTTGTTGAGGCTCCAGTAGGGCGAACCGGGGTCCTTCGCAGCATAGGTTCCGCTGAGGACCACGGGCTGTTCCCGAACTTCCCGGCTGTCCCCGTCAGGGGATCCGCGCAGGAGGACTGTGATGTTCCGTTCCTCGCCCACCTGCCACCCGGCGGACTCCGCGGAGGCCTGCGACAGTAGGATGTCCACGGGCTCCTGTCCGTACTCCTCCGGCGGCGGCCCGGGAAGCTCACCTTCAATGAGCTCGAGGTGCTCAAGCGCCTGCATATCGGCCGCGTAGTTCAGTATCAGTTCGCGGATGCCCTCCGGCAGGGGCGTGACCCGGGAGCCGACTCCGGTTGCGAGCCAGCGACCCTCTCCGAGGACGGAGGCGAGTGGCTGGGCGAGGCCCTCCCGGATGTCGGTAAGGGCATCGGCCGTGCGGCCGCCCTCGTCGGGTTCGGTGAAGGTGTGGCTGAAGTCCTCCGTGGGTGGGAAGGCGGAGCTGAACGCGCGGACCGCCTGCTGCGACCCGGCCAACTCCGCCACGGACTCACGCAGATCCGCCGTGTACATGGCGTCCACCGCCCGCGGCCACGCGCACAGCAACGCGGACACCACCAGCACAATGGACGCCAGCAGCACCGACGGCCACCGGGAGTGCCGGAACTGGCGGTGCAGCAGCCGGTACAGGGTCACGGCGCCTCCACCGCCACCGCCGGAGCGAGCGCCTGACGCCTGACGCGCTCGCCGTAGAACCAGGCTGCGAGCACCAGGATCAGCACCTGGGCGGCGAGCACGCCCAGCAGCGGCAGCGCAGCGATGGACAACGGCGCCTGAAGGGCCTCCGAGGCGTTCACCACCACCGCCTGAGCGAGCAGCGGCACGGTCAGCGCCGCCACTCCCAGCCCGGCCAGCAACCCCAGTACGACGGCGGCACCGCCGACACCGAGCACCTCCCACCGGCGCCCGCGCACCTGGTCGCGCGCCTGCATGCCGAGCGCTCGCAGGACGGCCACCTCGGAGCGCCGGGACTGCACGAGTGTCAGAAGGTTCGCGGCCAGGGCGGCGCCGCCGATCAGCAGCGCGCCGAGGGCCCCGATCCACAGCGATACCGGAGCCGGCGCCAGGAACCGTCCAGTGAGGCTGTTGTCCGCGGTGGAGACCATGGCGCCCGGCCCGGCGAGTTGCGCGGCTGATGCGGCAGTGGCGTCCCGGTCGGTCGAGGAGAGCCAGATTTCCCCGGCCCGGGGAGGCGCGGGGGAGACGGCCAGGGACGCGTGACTGTAGGCCTGCAGGTCAACCAGCGCCGCCGAACTGTCCGTGGTCCCGGGAAGGACGGGGGCTGCCGCGGTTACAACGCCGTCGATCTGCACGCCTCCGGGACGCAGCGAGACCGGATCCCCGACAGCCAGGTCGAGATCCGCCAGCAGCCCTTCGGTGAGCGCCACGGGAAGCGGCGCCCCGGTCCCGGCCAGCAGGCGCGCCTGCACGGTGCCGGTAGCCGAACCCTCCGCGGGGAAACGCACGCCCACCCCCTCATCGAGCGGCTCAATCCCGGAGGGCCCTGCACCGAAAGCGCCCGGCGCGAGCCCGAGGGTCGGATCCTCGATGAATCGACCCTGACCGTTCCCGATCCCGCCGTCGCTGGAGACACCGGTGAGCTCCAGCTCGTACCCGCGTTCATCGGTCGACGGCTCGAGGCTGAGGTCAACTGCAACCAGCGCCGCCGGGCGCAGCCCCTCCGGGAGCGCAAAGGACAGCGAATGGGCCTGGTCACCGGAGCCGGACAGTGCCAAAGTTCCTGCAGGAACGGGCACAAGGTCTCCGACCTCCGTCCGGATCCAGGCGGTGACGGAGGCTGCGCGGGAGGTGGCGCCGTCGTCGGCTGTTCTTCCATCCTGGGGGGTGCCTCTTGAGGTGAACTGCATTCGCACCTGGGTTGCGGAGGGCGTCAGGGTCAGCGCAGGTTCGGGCGCCGGCGGCTCAAAGGCGAGAGCGGCGGAGAGCCCGTCCACGTCCAGCAGGCTGCGGCCGTCGGCGAGGAGGCCGGGCAGTGCCGCCGCATCGACCGCAAGCAGGGGAGCGTTGATGGAGGCCAGCCGTGCTTCGCTCCGGAACGCGAGCGACCCTGCCGTCACGGCACCCCCGTTCGTGTAGGGGACCAGCGAGGGAACATCCTCCGCGGAGCGCACCACCTGCGGGCCGGGAAGCGTGAGGCGGATGTCGGAACCGTTGCCGAGCTGCGACGCCGCGTCCTGGGACCGGGTTGTGGTCTGCGCGTAGGCGGCGGTGAACGTCGCGGTGCCCGCCGTGACGGTGATCAGCGCGATCGGAATGATGTAGGACGCTGCCCGTCGCGACACCTGCTGCGCCGCCAGGAGCACTCCGAGCCGGGACCGAGATGCCAGGGATCGCTCGATCCCGCGGGCCAGCCACCCCGTGGCCACCAGAGCCAGCGCCGCACCCGTGAGGAGCAGCAGCGCGGGTGCCGGCGCAGCGAGCGGATTCACCCGCAGTGCGCCGCCGGACTCCACGAGCGGCGACCGGTACAGCAGGAACTGCCAGAGCGAGAGCCCCGTCGCCGCCAGGAGCACTGCGAGCACGCTGAACGATGCAACCCGCGCCGTCCGTGCCGCGTCCCGCTGCGGATTGTGTTCGCGAAGCCCTGCAAGCACCGCGCCGCCCACAAAAACTCCGGCCGTGATTCCCGCGCACAGCAGCGGGACCGTCCAGCTCGCCGCCGCGAACCCGCCCATCCCCTCGACATACCCGGTCTCACCGCCGGTGGACAGCAGCGGTCCCAGGACGACGGCGGCGGCCCACCCGAGCAGGCAACCGCCGACAGCCAGCGGCACTATCTCCAGCGCGGCGACGGCGGCGCGCTGGCCCAGGGCCAGGCCGCGGGCGCCCAGCAGCCGGTCCTCGGCTGCCCGCGTGCCGGCGAGCAGCCGCGTGAACTGGACGACAGTCACGGCGCTCAGGGCAACGAGCACCACGAGCGCAATCGGGAGGACAGCGCTCACAGACTGCGTTGCGTCGGCCGCGGAGGAGAGCACGCCGGCGAGCCCTCCGGACGGAACCACGCCGCCGCTGTTCA
>NZ_AZHY01000361.1:0-1035 GCF_000520475.1 Arthrobacter sp. 35/47 | reverse complement strand
AGCAGGGCCAGGGCGGGGACGACGAGGAATCCACCGCCTGCACCGACCAGGCCTGTGACGAGCCCGACGACTGCTCCGTCCAGCAGCACCCGACCGAGGGGGAGTTCATGTTTCACCGGTTCGGCGGTGCCTTCCCCGCCAGTTTTTTTCCTGCCGCGGAGCATGGCTATGGCGGTGGCCACCATCATGAGAGCGAAGGCAATCAAAAGGATCTGACCGGGGATGTACCCACCAAGCAGACCGCCGACGAAGGCGCCGACCATGCCGGCGGCCCCGAAGGTCAGACCGGTGCGCCACATCACCCTGCCACCGCGGGCATGGCTGATCACGCTCACCGCCGAGGTGACTCCGACAACGAACAGGGACGCAGCGATCGCTTCCTTAGCTTCGAATCCGGCCACATACACCAGGATCGGCACGGTCAGGATAGACCCGCCGCCACCCAGGACACCCAGCGAAAGCCCGATGACCACCGACAGGCTGAGTACGAGGATCAGGGTTGCGCTCATGAGGCGCGCGCCTGCCCCATCGTGGAATTGGCACCGGCCGTGGCATTGGCCCTGGAGGTGGCGCTGGTAAGTTGCAGTACAGCTGCCTCACGGGTTGGTTCCTGTGCGGTCTTGTTCCATGGCATGGCCGAGAGGGCCTTACCCATGGCGCAGGTGTTCGTAGCGGCCGAGAACGTCAGGCCGGTGCCGATGGCTCCTGCCAGCAGGCGCAGCTTCGGTGAGACGAACTGTCCTCCGGCCAGACCAAGGACCACCAGGGAGCCTGCCGCGAGCCTCACCTGACGCTCAAGGTCCCAGCGCTGACGGCCGCGGACGACGTCGCCGCCGGCAGTGGCGAACCCAGGCACTCCCCCGGTCAGGACATACGCCGTGTCGATCCCTGCACCACCGAGGCGCTGGCGGGCCTGTTCGGCGCGCACCCCGGACTGGCAGACCAGGACGACACGACTGCCCAGCCGTGCCGCCAGCTCATCGGTGTGTTCGGACAGCAGGGGAAGCGGCACATTGTACGAACCGCGGATATGCA
>NZ_AZHY01000360.1:0-1629 GCF_000520475.1 Arthrobacter sp. 35/47 | reverse complement strand
CCGGACTCCGCCGTGAGGACCTGCCCTAGAACATAGTCCGACTCGAGCAGGTCTTCCTCGAAGTCATCGAGCAGGTCCTCGGCGACCCAGCGCCGTGGTTCTGGCACCTGTCCATTGACGGCCCGCAGCCGCTTGTAAGGGTCGGTGTCCGTGAAGGAATGCAGATGCGTATCCCGCCAGCCGACGGCCGTTTGGAGGACATCGTGGACTTTGTCCAAGGTCAATGCAGGGTCGAGGTCAAGCAGCCGCCAGATGGCTGGTTTGGCGCCTACGATCGAGACCTTCACCTGCAGTAGGATCGAGCCGTCATCTTCCTGGGAGGCATGTGTCGTCACATCACCATCCTGCCAGTCCACGTTTCCCAGGCGCAGAGGTCGAGCCTTTGTTGGGTCGTCGTCTATCGCCGGTAGGAGGCGTAGGTGGCCCAGGTGTGGCCGGCGTGTTTGGCGTGTTGTTCGGTGATTTGGGTGCTGTAGCCGAGGGCATGGGCGGCGACCGGTGGGGGCATGGTCAGGACCAGCGCGCGGAGGGTAGCGTTCCTGGCCCCGCGTAGGTGGATGCCGCTGTCGCGGAGCCGTGTCATGAGGTGGCCGGGGTGGAGGTGTTGTCCGGGGCGGTAGCCGGGGAAGAGCCAGGGCGAGGCGCGGTTGGCTGCGGTGTTCATGTTCGGCCGGCGTGCGAGGTGCTCTTGAAGGATCGCGTCGAAGGGGTGGGGGACGGGTACGGGCTGGTCATCGAAGATCACGACGGTTTCACCATCATGGGTGCGGCTAATCTGGTTCGTTCGCATGCTGGCGATGCGTGTCAGCGGCTGGGCGTAGAGGAGCAACAGGATCGCTGCGGCGCGGTGGTGTAGCGGCCTGTCCTGGTTGTCGAGGGTTTCGCGGAGGAGTCTGAGTCGTTCGTTCTGGTTCAGGACCGGCCTGGTTTCGGCTTTCCGGTAGGGGTATTCGAGGCGGGGAAGATGCTTGTTCCGGATCGCCCAGCGCACGAAGGTCCTTGCCGTGCTGCGCGTTGTCGTGCCCGTGGCGAGCCAGTGGTCGATGTCGGCCTGCCGGCATTGGGATGGTGTTCTTCCTCGTTCCGAGAGGTGATGGAGGAAGTCCCGGGCTACGGAGATGTCTTGTTTGGCGGCGCGTGTGGTGCCCCATCGCAGGTGGCCGGCGGCGGAGAGCTGGCGCATCCGCCGCAGATGGTGCCAGGTGGCGAACTGCTTGATCAGGGTGTGGTGGTCCGGGTCCGTGAGTTCTGTGAGGATCTGGTCCAGCCAGGTTTCGAAGTGCAGTAGGTTCCGGTCTACTGGTTCCAGCAGTCCATGCGTGATGAAGAGTTCGCGCAGGTGCATGGCGGTGCGTGGTGACGGGTGGTCTTCGAAGGCGGCGTGGCTCATTGGCCGGGTGCCCGTGGCGATGGCGGTAAGCAGATTACGGACGTCGGGGTTGCGCAGCCAGGTCAGCGCGCTGCGTGGGTGGGGTTGAGCAGTGATTCCCTCATGCAACGGTTTGAGGAATTCAGCTATGGTGCCGGTGCCGTCGTCGAGTAGTTCGGCTAGATGATCTTGCAGGCAGCAGCGGGCGCAGCGCCGGGCACGGTACGGCTCTTCCTCTGCTGAACACCGGGTGCAGTGGA
>NZ_AZHY01000359.1:0-2192 GCF_000520475.1 Arthrobacter sp. 35/47 | reverse complement strand
ACACTATTGAGTTCTCAAACAACAGAAGCACCCGGCACCAAACACAACCCTCAAGGCCGCATCATCGCTCCGGAGCAACTTTTCAAACTTACCCGCCAAACCCCACCCCGTCAAATCCACCCTCTCGGGCTGTCTGACTAACGGTGGCCGCCTGGCTGCCCCTCCAGACCGACGCATTCCATGACGGATTACTGCCGAATTTCGAAGGGAGTTTGTCGCTCTTGCCGGTCAGCTTCACTGTCCCGGCCGCGGCGACTCAGAAAACATTACACGCCGATTCGGCGCCCGGCAAATCGGCCGATCGGGAGGAGAAATTCCCGTAGTTGCGCGGATCCAGCGGCTTGAAACACGTTGCGGGCGAGCCTGCGCACTGGGAGAAAAGATGTGATGTCAGCCATAAAGATCTCTTCACCGGGGAAACCTCAGGCCGTGGGCCCCGGCTCGGAGGACCAATCAGGTCTTGCGGGTCAGGGACCGAAGTTATGTGCTCGAGAGCGAAGATCCATCGGTGCGTGGGAACAACGTGGGAACAGTGTGCTGAATATCGCACCGGGGCCGATGACCCCAAGATACCTCAGCTTCGGCGCGCCCGTCCGTACTCCAACAACGCTGCCCACCGCGGCAGTGCCTGTACCGAACCGCAAGCCGCTTTCCAGGCCCACGCACCTGTCATCCAGCCGGCCAGGTGGCGGGTGTCAGCATTACGCTCGCCGATCCACGATGCCGCAGATCCGGCGATCAGCTGCACGATGCCCCACGACCCTGCGATGATCTGGACGGTGGAGGCCCGGCATGTACGTATACCGGATTGCCCACAAGCAGGGAGAGGGCCAGCCCTAAATGCGCGAGGGGCCTCACCGTCCTGGTGAGGCCCCTCCAACGTCGAGTTCTACGGCATCGCCCGCTAGGCCTGCGGCCTGCTCTGCCGCAGACAGCTTTGCCGGCAGAGCAGCTCCGGCGGGCTGCCGGTGTGGTGGGTTAAATGGCTGAGGCTCCGACGGTGGTGTCGGAGCCTCAGCGTTTTTTAAGTGTTGTCCGGCGGTGTCCTACTCTCCCACACTCTCTCGGGTGCAGTACCATCGGCGCTGTGGGTCTTAGCTTCCGGGTTCGGAATGGGACCGGGCGTTTCCCCCACGCTATGACCGCCGTAACCCTGTTACCCGTCCCCCGTGATTCGTGCACCGTGGTGGTGTACGTGTGGGGGTGGGAAGTCTTTGGTTACAACTTCTCTATGATGTTGTCTTTATGATGTTGTCTTTATGATGTTGTCTTTCGGTGACACCGGTGATGGTGTTCACCCGTTGTGTCGCCTGTCCCCCGGGGCCGCCGGTGGTGGCCGTGGCGGGGTTGTTGGTTGGGAACCGCATAGTGGACGCGTAGCAATAATTAGTGTGTTTGTGTGTCAAGTTATCGGCGTATTAGTACCGGTCAGCTTCACGAGTCGTTAGTCCTCGCTTCCACATCCGGCCTATCAACCCAGTGGTCTGGCTGGGGGCCTCTCACACCAAATGGTGTATGGAAATCTCATCTTGAAGCAGGCTTCCCGCTTAGATGCTTTCAGCGGTTATCCCATCCGAACGTAGCTAATCAGCGGTGCACTTGGCAGTACAACTGACACACCAGAGGTTCGTCCGTCCCGGTCCTCTCGTACTAAGGACAGCCCTTCTCAAATTTCCTACGCGCGCAGCGGATAGGGACCGAACTGTCTCACGACGTTCTAAACCCAGCTCGCGTACCGCTTTAATGGGCGAACAGCCCAACCCTTGGGACCTACTCCAGCCCCAGGATGCGACGAGCCGACATCGAGGTGCCAAACCATGCCGTCGATATGGACTCTTGGGCAAGATCAGCCTGTTATCCCCGAGGTACCTTTTATCCGTTGAGCGACGGCCATTCCACAATGTGCCGCCGGATCAC
Organism: Arthrobacter sp. 35/47; assembly: GCF_000520475.1. NCBI lineage: Bacteria > Bacillati > Actinomycetota > Actinomycetes > Micrococcales > Micrococcaceae > Arthrobacter > Arthrobacter sp. 35/47. The sequence goes on along the minus strand of NZ_AZHY01000359.1, from coordinate 275 downwards.
TAGTCCCGACTTTCGTCCCTGCTCGAGATGTCTCTCTCACAGTCAAGCTCCCTTGTGCACTTACACTCGACACCTGATTGCCAACCAGGCTGAGGGAACCTTTGGGCGCCTCCGTTACTTTTTGGGAGGCAACCGCCCCAGTTAAACTACCCATCAGGCACTGTCCCTGACCCGGATTACGGGCCGAAGTTAGATATCCAGAGTGACCAGAGTGGTATTTCAACGATGACTCCACCCGAACTAGCGTCCGGGCTTCACAGTCTCCCACCTATCCT
>NZ_AZHY01000358.1:0-2234 GCF_000520475.1 Arthrobacter sp. 35/47 | reverse complement strand
ACACTACGATGCTGTGGGTATAGGTCATGTCTGCTCCTTCTAATACGTTCTGGCGGCTATTTAGCTGCTGGGCTTTTTCGATGGCGGCAGTTCAGGCGAGGGAAAGGAATAGCTTTTCCAGGTCCTTTTTGTCCATGCTGGCGTCTTCCTGGGTGATGCATTGTTGAAGACCGCTGGCGATGATGGCGAATCCGGCCTTGTCCAGTGCCTTGGAGACCGCCGCGAGCTGCGTGACGACGTCCTTGCAGTCGCGGCCTTCCTCCATCATCCGGGTCACGGCGGCCAGTTGCCCCTGGGCCCGCTTGAGCCGGTTGATAACCGGTGTGAGTTCTGTTGAATCAAGTTGCATGGTGGCCTCCGCCTAGATCAGTATCAATCTCATAATATACCCTCCTGGGTATAGGGGCCACTCGGGTGATTCGGCGGCCTGCCGTCCTGGGTGGGCCTACGTGAGGGGCGCCGCCGTTGTGGTCCTCGTATAAGTCGGTTGCAGATTAGGGACCCTAGGGCAACCTTTCAAGACCGTGGACTTTCGGGCCCAGGACAATGCGGCTGACCCGCGCTTCGAATGCGGCACTGAAGACTTCCGTTCGGGATGTGTCAGGTGTTCGGTCTGTCGGCTGATTGGCTGCGGCGCTCATATTCCTCTTCTTCCTCATTCTCAGTTGTCAGTTTCGGGTCAGTACCGAACTCCGTCGGGCACTGACCGCCTGTTTCATCAACAAATCCTATACCCCCCGGGGTTATTTGTTTACCCCTCGGGGTATGTGGAATACTCGGCCAGGTATTCGAACTTCTGGTTTCTGAAAGGACCTTCATGACTTCTTCGACCACTTCCGTTCCGGCTGTAACGGCTCTTGATCCGCAGGAACTGCGTTCCTGGATTACCGAGCATGAGGATCTTGTGATCCTGGATGTGCGGTCGGCTGCTGAGTTTGAAACCATGCATATCCGCGGTTCGTACAATGTGCCGCTTCCCCTGCTGTCCGAACACACCGATGAGCTGGCGGCACGGCTGGGCAGTCGTGTCGTCCTGGTCTGCCAGTCCGTGGTGCGCGCCGAACAGGCCCGCCAGCGCCTCGGTGGTGCAGGGATCGACACGGCGTATGTCCTGACCGGGGGAGTGCCTGCGTTCGCCACTGCCGGCGGCGACGTCGTCCGCGGCCGCCAGCGCTGGGCCCTTGAACGTCAGGTAAGGCTCGCGGCGGGCTCCCTGGTCATCCTTGGTCTGGCCGGAGGACAGTTCGTCTCACCGAAGCTGCGCCTGCTTGCAGGAGTCATCGGCACCGGTCTGACGTTCTCGGCCGCCACGAACACCTGCGCCATGGGTAAGGCCCTCTCGGCCATGCCATGGAACAAAACCGCACAGGAACCAACCCGTGAGGCAGCTATCCTGCAACTTCCCAGCGCCAATGCCACGGCCGGTGCCAATTTCACGATGGGGCAGGCGCGCGCCTCATGAGCGCAACCCTGATCCTCGTACTCAGCCTGTCGGTGGTCATCGGGCTTTCGCTCGGTGTCCTGGGTGGCGGCGGATCGATCCTGACCGTCCCGATCCTGGTGTATGTGGCCGGATTCGAAGCCAAGGAAGCGATCGCTGCGTCCCTGTTCGTTGTCGGAGTCACCTCGGCTGTCAGCGTGATCAGCCATGCCCGCGGTGGCAGGGTAATGTGGCGCACCGGTCTGACCTTCGGCGCCGCCGGCATGGCCGGCGCCTTCATCGGCGGTCTGCTCGGTGGACACATTCCCGGTCAGATCCTTTTGATTGCCTTCGCCATCATGATGGTGGCCACCGCCATAGCCATGCTCCGCGGCAGGAAAAGCAAGGGTGGGGAAGGCGCCGCCGAACCAGTGAAACACGAACTCCCACTCGGCCGGGTGCTGCTGGACGGAGCCGTCGTCGGGCTTATCACCGGCCTGGTCGGTGCAGGCGGTGGATTCCTCGTCGTCCCCGCCCTGGCCCTGCTGGGCGGCCTACCGATGTCGATCGCCGTCGGAACGTCGTTGGTCGTGATCGCGATGAAGTCCTTCGCCGGGCTCGCCGGTTACCTCACCACTGTCCACCTGGACTGGGGTCTGACCCTGGCTGTCACGGCAGCTGCGATCGTGGGAACGCTCATCGGTTCCAAGCTCGCAGGCCGGATCCCCGAAGCCGCCCTCCGAAAAGCGTTCGGTTGGTTCGTCCTGGCTATGGGCACCTTTGTCCTGACCCAGCAGGCCCCTGAGGATCTGCG
>NZ_KI914616.1:154256-161989 GCF_000520475.1 Arthrobacter sp. 35/47 | reverse complement strand
CGCTGGCGGGTCTTCAGATCGAAGCCGCCCTCCCCCGCAGCGCGGACCACGCTGCCGTAGAAGGACGGGTCCACCACGATGGACACCGCCGCGTGGTTCTTCGCGGCCGAGCGCACCATGGCGGGGCCGCCGATGTCGATCTGCTCGACGACGTCGTCCGCGGCGGCACCGGAGCGTACCGTCTCCACGAACGGGTAGAGGTTGACCACCACCAGGTCAAACGCCTCGATCTCCATGTCGGCGAGGGTGTCCATGTGCGCGGCGACGCGGCGGTCCGCGAGGATCCCGCCATGGACCCGCGGGTGCAGGGTCTTGACCCGGCCGTCAAGCATTTCAGGGGATCCGGTGACCTCTTCAACCTGCTGGACGGGTATTCCGGCGGCAGCGATGGTCTTGGCGGTCGAGCCGGTGGAGACAATCCGTACGCCGGCGCTGTGCAGCCCCTGAGCGAGTTCCTCCAGCCCGGTCTTGTCATAGACGGAAATCAGCGCCCGGCGGATCGGAACACGGTCAAGGTTGGTCATGGTCACGCGGGTCTCCAGGGGACGGGTGCTGTGGGTTCGTCCCTAGTCTAAAACACCGGCGCCTCCAGCTGATCGGCCGGACGGCTCCGTGACACCGCGGCGGTAAGGTGTTCGAGTCACTCCCAACGAGCGAGCCAGCGCCAGGCCGGCCTGTCAGGATGGAACCGTGAGTACTTCTACCGAGCTCCCCACCGGCGATCAGGTGGTCCAGGACCTGCCCTGGCGCTGGCGGGTCCAGGGCAAGATCTTCCTCATCGGCGGACTCGGGTTCATGTTCGATGCCTGGGATGTCACGCTGAACGGCTACCTCATCCCGCTGCTGTCCGACGAGTGGGGCCTGACACCGGGACAGGCCGCCTGGGTGGGCACCTCGAACCTCATCGGCATGGCCGTGGGTGCATTCGCCTGGGGGTCCATTGCGGATCTGATCGGGCGGAAGAAGGCATTCACCGCCACCCTACTGATCTTCTCCATCTTCACGGTGCTGGGCGCGTTTTCCGGCGACCTCGTCTGGTTCTGCGTCTTCCGCTTCCTCGCCGGATTCGGCCTCGGCGGCTGCATCCCCGTGGACTACGCCCTGGTGGGCGAGTTCACGCCGCGGAAGCACCGAGGCCGGGTGCTTACCGCTATGGACGGCTGGTGGCCCATCGGGGCGGGCCTGTGCGGTGTGGTGTCCGCAATCCTGATCGCCGCGTTCGGGGACTGGCGGTACCTGATGCTCGTCATGGTGCTGCCGGCGCTCCTGGTGTTCTGGGTGCGCCGGTCCGTCCCCGAGTCGCCTCTCTACCTCGTGCAGCGCGGCCGCACCGCCGAGGCGAAGGCAGTGATCGACCAACTGGTCAAAAGTACCGGCGGCGCCGTCCGCGAATGGCGTCTCCCGCCGGCCGGAGACGACCCCAAGCTCACCCTGGGCGGCCTCACCGGGCAGTTCACGGCGCTCTGGCGCTTCAACTGGCGCATCACCCTCGCCGCGTGGGGCCTGTTCCTGTCCATCCTGCTGGTCTACTACGGCGCCCTGACCTGGATGCCGCAGATCCTCATCGCCTCCGGGTACCGCCAGTCGGTGGCGTTCCTGACCACGGCCGGAATGACCGGCATCGGCTTCCTCGGCGTGGTTGCAGCCGCACTGCTCGTGGAGCGGGTGGGCAGGAAATGGATCCTTGCGGTATCAGGCCCGTTGTCCGCCGTCGTACTGGTGGTCTTCGCTCTCACGGTGGAGCTGCCCGTGGTGGCCACCGTCTGGCTGCTGGCGTTCGGCTTCACCATCCAGGTGGCCATCCCGGTCCTGTACACGTACGTCTCGGAGCTGTACCCCACGGAACTGCGCGGTTCCGGGTTCGGTTGGGCGTCGACAGTGTCGCGCGTCGGGGCGGGCCTTGTGCCGCTGATCTTCGGCTCCCTGCTCTGGCCGTACCTGGGCCTGCCGCTGACCTTCGCCGTGACGGGCGTGCTGGTGCTGGTGGCCGTGGTGTGGATGGCGTTCAATGCTCCCGAGACCCGCGGCGCGCGCATTTGATTTGACACCTAAATGTGATGTGAGACACGCTGTTGGGGTTCACTCTCCCTGGAGGTCTCATGATTGCCCGCAATACCACCGCCGTTGTGCTTGCATCCCTGCTTGCAGCCACCGGCACCGCCCTGCCCGCGCTGGCTTCGCCCGCCGAGTCCGCCGACACCGCCGAAGCGCAGCAGTCGCTGCGTGCACCGGTGACGGACGAAAACTTCTATTTTGTGATGGCTGACCGTTTTGCCAACGGCAGTACGGCCAACGACGACGGCGGACTGGGAACTGATCCGTCGGTGTCCGGCTTTGACCCCACCCGGAAGGGCTTCTACAACGGCGGTGACCTCAAAGGCCTGCTGGACAAACTCGACTACATCGAGGGCCTCGGCACCACCTCCATCTGGCTGACCCCCAGCTTCAAGAACAAGGCGGTCCAGCCGGCTGACAACTCAGCGGGCTACCACGGCTACTGGATCACCGACTTCACGCAGATCGATCCGCACCTGGGCACCAATGAGGACCTCAAGGCACTCATCGACGAGGCCCACTCCCGGGGCATGAAGGTCTACTTCGACATCATCACCAACCACACCGCGGACGTCATCGGGTACGAGGAAGGCGCCCGCATGCCGTACGTCTCCAAGGACGAGGAGCCCTACCGCACCGCGGAGGGCGAACCTTTCGATGACCGCGATGTGGCCGGCAGCGACAGCTTCCCGGCCCTCGATCCGTCGGTGTCCTTCCCCTACACGCCGGTGCTGGAACCGGGCGAGGAAGACCTGAAGGTTCCGGCCTGGCTCAACGACCCGAACCTTTACCACAACCGTGGTGACACCACCTTCGCCGGCGAGGACGCCTACTACGGCGACTTCTTCGGCCTCGATGACCTGTTCACCGAACACCCCGTGGTGGTGGACGGCATGAAGGACATCTACCAGACCTGGATCGCGGACTTCGGCGTGGACGGTTTCCGCATCGACACCATGAAGCATGTCGACGACGCGTTCTGGCAGGAATTCGGTCCGGACGTCCTCCAGTTTGCCCATGAGCAGGGCAAGGATGAGTTCTTCATGTTCGGCGAGGTCTATGACACCACCAAGGACTTCACCTCGCAGTACACCACCCGGAACTCCATGCAGGCCGTACTGGACTTCCCGTTCCAGGACGCCGCCCGCAGCTTTGCGTCGCGAAGCGCGGACGCAGGCAGGCTCGGCGAATTCTTCCTCGGAGACGACTGGTACACCGACGCCGACTCCAACGCGTACAGCCTGCCCACCTTCCTGGGCAACCATGACATGGGCCGCATCGGCGGGTTCGTGGCCGCCGACAATCCCGGTGCCGGTGAGGACGAGCTGCTAGCCCGCGACGAGCTGGCGCACGAGCTGATGTACTTCTCGCGCGGCAACCCCGTGATCTACTACGGCGATGAGCAGGGCTTCACCGGACCCGGCGGAGACCAGGACGCCCGGCAGACGCTCTTTGCCAGCCAGGTGGCCGACTACCTTGATGATGACCTGCTCGGCACCGACGCCACCCACGCGCAGGACAACTTCAACACCGACCACCCGCTGTACAAGACCATCGGCGCCCTGGCCGGCATCACCGGGGAGCATCCCGCCCTGCGCAACGGAGCCCACCAGCACCGCTACGCAGCCGAGGGCGCCGGAATCTACGCCTTCTCCCGGATCGACACCGAACGTCAGCGGGAATACGTCGTCGCACTGAACAACAGCGAAGAGGCGCAGACGGCGGAGATCCCCACCTATATGCCCGCACGGACGTTCACGTCCATCTACGGCGAAGGCGAGGACCGGGTGAAGTCAGCCCGCAACGGGACCGTCACCGTTACGGTGCCGCCGCTGTCCGCCGTCGTCTATGAGGCTTCCGGACGCATTCCGGCATCAAAGGCGGCTCCGGCGATCAGCCTTTCCCAGCCGGCCCCAACCGAAGGGGACAACGGGCGCATGCTGGTTGAGGCCGACGTCGACGGTTCCTCCTTCTACCAGGTCTCCTTCGAAGCCCGTACCGCGGGCGGGGACTGGACACCGATCGGCACCGATGACAACGCGCCATACCGCGTCTTCCATGACGTTGCAGCGCTCGATCCCGGCACCGGACTCGAGTACCGCGCCGTGGTCCTGGACAACAAGGGCCACACCGCCGGCAGCGGCGTGGTGAGCGCCGAGGCTCCGGCTCCGGTAGTGACCCTGGAGGCACCGGAGGAGAACGCCCGTGTCCGGGACGCGGTGGAACTCAGCGCTGTCGCCGACCCCGAGAAGGCAACCAACGTGGTCTCCTTCGAGCGCAGCGTGGACGGCGGCGCCTGGGAGGAAATCGCTTCCGACAGCTCATCCCCCGCCTACACCTATACCGATGACATCTCGGGCCTCGACCTGCCGGATGACACCAAGCTTCAGTACCGTGCGGTGCTCGGCGGGGCCGTAAGCAACGTGCGGACGGTGACCGTCGGTGATCCGGTGGTGGTCCAGCCGGGTGCCGTGTCCGTGCCCGGTGCTTTCAACTCGGAGATGGGCTGCCCCGGTGACTGGCTGCCCGACTGCGATGAGGCACAGATGACCCTCGGCGACGACGGCCTGTGGCGGCTCACGGTGGACATCATCGGCGGGACCTACGAGTACAAGGTCGCCATCGACAAGAGCTGGGATGAGAACTACGGCGCCGGCGGCGGCCCGGGTGGGAGCAACCTGGTCCTGGAGCACGACGGCGATCCGGTTACCTTCACCTACGACCACCGCACGCACCTGGTCACCGCGGAGTAGTTACCCCGCCCCGAATCGAGCGGGCGCCTATGACCCCATCCCACGCGGATGGAGCGTTCCAGGCGCCCGCTCGATCCGTTAAGTGGCAGATCCTTAAGCGGTGGACCCGTTAAGCGGTGGATCCGTTGAGTGTGGCGAGGTCCCGGAGCGTTTCGATGAGCAGGGCGCGCTCCTGGACCTTGATGCGTTCGTGAAGGGTCTCTTCGGTGTCGTCGTCAAGCACGGGCACGGCGGCCTGGGAGAGGATCGGCCCGGTGTCGATCCCCGCGTCGGCGATCATCACCGTGCAGCCGGTGACTTTCACGCCGTAGGCAAGGGCGTCCCGGACCCCGTGTGCACCGGGAAAACTCGGGAGCAGCGCCGGGTGGGTGTTGAGGTAGCGGTTGGGGAACCGGTCGAGGAACTGCTGGTCGACAATGCGCATGAACCCGGAGGAAACCACGTAGTGCGGATCGTAGGCCGCTGTGCGTTCGGTCAGGTCCGCGTTCCATTCAGTGCGGTTGCCGTACTGCTTGAAGTCCACCACAAAGGTGGGAATGCCCGCCGCGGCAGCGCGTTCAACACCGTAGGTACCCGGTCGGTCAGCACCCACAGCGGCGATCTCCACCGGCAGGTCTCCCGACTGCACCGCATCGATCACCGCCTGCAGATTCGAGCCTGTACCGGAAACGAGAACAACGATGCGCATGGGACCCAAGCGTACCGTCCGAGGGCCCCCACTGGGTGTCCTAGGGTTGAGGGATGAACACTCCCGCGCCCTCCGGTCCAGCGGCCCGGCCCGGCAAACCCTCCGGGCACACTCCCCAGCCGTCGGAGAAGGAGATCGCCGCAACCCGTACGCTGCTGCGCGTGTTCATGCTCCTGCTCCTCGGTGCGCTCCTGGGCTCCAGTTTCCCGCTGCCATGGAAGGTGCTCGGCCTGGTCTTCAGCCTGGCAGCGCTGACCGTCGGCATCCTCGCCCTCGTCAGCCTGGTGAGGCAGAAGGCCCCGGCGATGCTGCGGATCTCGACGACGGTGGGCCTGGTGGCATCCCTCTTCCTCACTCTGGGGACGGGCGCGGCCATCCTGCTCTGGCCCATCACCGAGCGCTACGAACAGTGCATGGCCACAGCGCTTACGTCCAAGGCGCAGCGGCAGTGTGAAGAGGACCTGCGCAACCTTGGCGGTCTATTGGAGACACGCTCCGTTGCCCCTCAGGAGATCCCATGGTCGACGTCGTAACCACCATCACCGTTGACCGTCCGCGCGGGAAGGTGTCCGCGTATGCGTCGGACCCCGCCAATGCACCCGAGTGGTACGTCAACATCGATTCGGCGCGGTGGCTGACCGAACCGGTCCTCGAGGAGGGATCGCGGGTGGCGTTCTCCGCCAGGTTCCTCGGCCGGACGCTGTCCTACGTCTACGAAATCGTCGCGTACAACCCCTCGGAGCGTCTCGTGATGCGCACCGCTGAAGGCCCCTTCCCGATGGAGACCAGCTACAGCTGGGCCGACGCCGGGCCGGGCGCCACCCGCATGGAGCTGCGCAATACCGGCCAGCCACGCGGGTTCTTCCGGATCCTCGGACCGGTGCTTGAGCTGTCCATGCGCAAGGCCAACACCAAAGACCTGCAGAACCTGAAGCGGCTGCTCGAATCCCGCTGAGGGTTACTTCGACTCCCGCTCCAGCATGGGGCCGGCAGCGTAACCGATGACGACGCCGATCCCCACCTCCGCGGCCACCAGCAGTCCCGTCCAGAGCGGGTCAGGCCCGAGATCGACGAACCGCCCCACGCCGACCGAGGCCCGCGACGCGAGCGCCAGAACGGCCGTGGCCGCTCCGGCCAGTACCCCGACAAACACCCCGAGCGTGAGCGTGGAAGCGGCGGCGGTGAACCAGCGGGCGTCCGTCTTCAGCTGCAGCCACTCATCGAAATGGTTCTCACCCTCGCGGAGGAACCACCATCCAGCCAGGATTCCCGCGGCGACGGGCAGCGCCAGGGCCGCCAGGCCGTACTCCAGTACCCCGGAGGGGACCGCACCGAGAAGGGGGATCGCGGGCAACGGTCCGGCCGTCGTCGCCAGCGGACTGATGGAACTTCCGGTTCCCAGGGCAAACCCGGCCCCGGAGGACCAGGCCAGGGTCCAGACGGCGAGGTTCGGCAGGAAGCCGAGTTGGCCGATGGTGACCACGGCGCCGCCGATCATGCCGGCGTCGAGCCTCTCGTAGATGGTGGCGATGGCGGCCCAGTGGATGGCGAGCGTCACCGCGAGCAGAAGCGCCGACAGGCCGAGCGCGGCTATGACGGCGAGGAACGCCGCCCGCACCGCGGACCACACGTAGGATCCGGCCCACCGGGAATGCTGGCTGGTGGTCGAGATCCACTCCGCAAGGTCCACGCCGATCAGCCGTCCCCATGACCCGGCTTCGCGGTACGCGCCAATGAGCACGCCGGCGCCGGCTGCGATGAGCGGCACCGAGGCTCCGGCTGCAGGCGGTGCGGAGGTGGCGCCGTCGTCGGCCAGGTACGCGGCACCGAGACCGAACAGGGCGTACACCGCGAGCGCACCCAGCAGCGCCTGCCAGAGCTGGTCAGTGTAGGAGGCGCGTGCGAGGCGCCGGCCGGCGCGCCAGGCAAGGAGGAACGGAATAAGCGTCAACGCAAGGGGAACCGCCCACAGCAGGCCGGTACCGCCGACGGGCAGCGCGAGGTGCAGCGGCGCCCCGTGCAGCACCAGCCAGGACTGGGCGGCGAGCTGCGCCGTACCCAGGGCGTCCCGCGCCGCGAATCCGCCCGCCAGCCAGACCGCGCAGAGGGGAACCAGGACAATCAGTGCGGAGATGACCGCGGCCTGTCCCAGCTCGAAGGCGCCCTGAAGCCACAGGGGCATGGGCAGCGCGCGGGGCTTGGTGGGGAGTTTCATTACTTCCATGGTGCCACCGGCG
>NZ_KI914616.1:150956-154156 GCF_000520475.1 Arthrobacter sp. 35/47 | reverse complement strand
GTGCCACCGGCGGCGGCACCAGCCGCTGAACGACTCGGCGACCTGCCTCACGCGTGCGGTCGTCGGAGACCTCAGCCCAGCAGGTCCGTGAGCCCCTTGGCCAGGGCGGTACCCGCGCCGAGGAAAGCGATCACGATGACGGCGAAGCGGGCCTGCCGGTCATGGATGTATCGGGCGAGGCGCTCCCCTGCGAAGATGCCGAGGATGATCGAGACCGGGATAAGGAACCACATCCAGGTCTCCAGCGGGGGCACCTGACCCGGATCGATGAGGAGCTTCACAAGCACCGTGACCGACCCGATGACCGCGAAGAACGGCTGCAGGGTGGCGGCGAACGGCCGCTGCGGCCACCTTGCCAGCAGCGCGTAGGCGCTGACCGCGGGCCCGCCGACGCCCGCCATCGAGTTGGTCAGCCCGGCCGCAACCCCCGCGACCACTTTGGAGCGGTTCCCGGTGACCACCACTGCGGAGCGCTGCAGCACGAGCGAGATGGTCAGCCCAGCCAGTACGACGGCGGCAACAGTCACCGAAAGCGGCGCGCTGGGCAGCCCGACGGCGGCAATTGAACCACCGACCGAACCGAAGACCGCTGGGATGGTCAGCCAGCGGAACATGCTCCAGTTAATGTCTTTCCACACGCGCGACACAATGAAGGTGGAAGAGACCACCCCGCAGATGTTGACCAGCAGCACGCCCTCGTGCGGGCCCAGGATCAGCACGAGGAACGGGGAAACGAGCAGCGCAAATCCCAACCCGGCGATGCGCTGGGCGACTGCGCCCACCACAATAAGACCCAGGACGAGGATGAACAGCGCGATGGTCACGCTAGACACAGTACGCCCAGGCAACAGTTAGGCTCACACTATGACCCAGGCAGCAACAGCCCTCAGCACCGCACAGTGGCGCCGGGAGGTTTTCGCCCTCTACGCCGACGTCCGCGACGCCGCCGCGTCCGGCTCCCCCGCACTGGCTCACGCACACTGGCGCACCGGCCGCGACCGGCTCTTCGCCGGCCACGCTGCCTCGCCCCTCCCGCCGTCGGCGCGGGAGAACTTCACCGGCCTCACTGTGGCCGCCTACAACCCGGACTTCCGGTTCGAGGCGGACATTGACGACGACGGCGCCGGCCAGCTCATGGAGGTCCCAACAGGGACGGACGGGGTGGTGCCCTTCGAACGGCTCGGCAGTGTGGTGCTCGACGGCGTCGGGCGCCTGGCCCTCTGGCGGCTGAAGTCCTACGGCGGCGGGCTTTTCCTGCCGCTGCGGGACGGCTCCTCCGGTGTGGAAGGCGGAAGCTACGGCGGCGGCCGGTACGTGCTCGACACAATCAAGGGGGCCCACCTCGGCGAGCGCGACGGCCGCCTGGTCGTGGACCTGAACTTCGCCTACAACCCGTCGTGCGCCTATGACGAGGCGTGGGCGTGCCCGCTTCCCGGGCCGGACAACCGGCTTGAGGTATCCCTGCCGGTCGGGGAGCTGTACACCGCGTACTGATACCGGGTACTGAGGCACCGCGTACTGAGGCACCGCGTACTGGGGCACCGCGTACTGGGGCACCGCCCGCTGCGGTACCGCGTACTGGGCACCGCCCGCTGGGGCAGAGTTCACCCGGGCGCAACCTCCCGCTCGCCGGGTGCACAGACGGTGCTGCCACCATCGCAAGCGTGAGAGTTGCCGTGGTTGCCGAATCGTTCCTTCCGCACATGAACGGGGTGACCCACTCCCTGTTGAAGGTGCTGGCGCACCTGAGGAGCCGGGGTGATGACGTGCTGGTGATTGCGCCGTCGTCGTCCTGGCGGGACACGGCGTCCTGGGCGGAGAGCACGGCGCCCGCGTCGGTGGAAGGTTTCCCCGTTCTGACGCTGCCGTCCTTCCCGCTCACCGGGTACGCCAACGTACGGCTGGCGGCCGGCACGGTGGCCCGGGTGCGGCGCATCCTCGCCGACTTCGCTCCCGACGTGGTGCATGTGGCGTCCCCGTTTGTGCTGGGCTGGCGTGCAGTGCAGGCGGCTGTGCAGCTGGGGCTGCCCACGGTCTCGGTGTACCAGACGGAGATTCCCGCCTACGCCGCCCGGTACGGTGTTCCGTGGGCCGAGAATCTGCTTTGGCAGCGCGTCGAGAACATCCATCGGGGGTCCACGCTGACGCTTGCGCCGTCGTCGTTCGCGCTGAGGCAGCTCGACTCACGCGGCATCCCCCGGCTGCGGCTCTGGCGCCGCGGAGTGGACACGTCCCGCTTCACTCCGGATAAGCGCGACGACGCGTGGCGCCGCTCGATAGCTCCGGCCGGAGCGAAGATCATCGGGTACGTGGGACGTCTCGCGGCCGAGAAGCAGGTGGAGGATCTCGCCGGGCTGGACGCCGTTCCGGGGACAAAGCTCGTGGTGGTCGGATCCGGTCCCGCGAAGGAATCGCTGCAGCAGAAGCTGCCCGGCGCGTATTTCGCCGGGTTCCGGTCCGGGGATGACCTGGCGCGGATGATGGCCTCCTTTGACATCTTTGTGCACCCGGGCGAATCCGAGACGTTCTGCCAGACCATCCAGGAGGCAATGGCCTCGGGAGTTCCGGTAGTCGCCGTCGGCCGTGGCGGTCCGCTGGACCTGGTGGATTCGTCCCGGACCGGGTGGCTGTACCCGCCGGGCGAACTCAGCCAGCTTCACGCCGGCGTGATGGACCTCCTCGGCGACAACACCAAGCGCCGGGCCTTTGGACGGGCAGCGTACGCCGCGGTCCAGGGACGCACCTGGCCGGTGCTGTGTGAGCAGTTGGTCTCCTACTACGCGGAAGCAATCGAGGTGCACCGCCGAACCCCGGTGCTGGGCACCGGTTTCTCCGCGGTTCGCTGACGGGCCCGGCAGTCTCCTAAGCAGGCTGAGCATCTGTGGCACACTGGGCCGCATGCAGACGTTCCTGCCCTATCCCGACTTCGCGGCCAGCGCTGCCGTCCTCGACCAGGCGCGGCTCGGCAAGCAGCGCGTGGAGACCCTGCAGATCCTCCGCGCTCTGGTGCTGCCGGACTACGGCTGGCGTAACCACCCGGCCACCCGCATGTGGATGGGATACGTCCCGGCGCTCACCGTCTACGGGCTGGCGATGGTCAGTGAGTGGGTCTCACGCGGGCATGCGGACAGCACAGCGCCGCTGATCAGCGAGTTCGCGCCGGACTCCGCGGCCGCGTTCCAGGCGGGCACCGGCCCGGA